>JANPNY010000709.1:0-2138 GCA_031427745.1 Chitinophagaceae bacterium
TGTTCTTGTCTTTGGTTTCAAAGTCAAGCTGCATCCAGGCTTTGTATGGCTGGCCTTCTTTTGTTACAAGGTCTTTATGTACAGACCGGCCATCCAATAGGTTGAAGGCTTCCTTTCCTGTAACACCTTTGCCTTTATTAAGGTAGAATGTTTGCTCTGCTTTTTCGTCCTTTCCTTTTTCCAGTGAAGCATGATAGTTATTAAAGAAGTACATGTCTGAGGAATCTGACTTGCGGAAATTCATTGTTACTTCAAAAGGCTTCTTATTAATCTCAGCCCTGTAATTCAATTTAAAATCAGCCTTACCATCATTAAGGTTCTTCTCTAAATCTGTTTTCAGATTTTCGCCAAAGCCCATGTATTTGATATTATCTGTCAAATACTGAAGATTGTCGTTGTTGTTTTTTTGAGCCGGTCTGAAGTACTTCTATGATGCTTCATTGGCGTCGCACTCTTGTACCATATAACTTTATTGAGCTTTACCCACCATATTTTGAATATCTATGAACATTATGTTGAAAACTTCATCAACAAATCTTTGCTCAACAGGTTTGTAGTCTTTAATTTTGACAAATTATGTCAAAATACAATCGTTCAAAATGGACAGCTTAGGCGACACAATACGGAAACTTAGAGAGGAAAAGCAACTGCCCTTGCGGACAGTTGCCGCTTTCCTCGACATTGACCAGGCTATACTTAGCAAAGTTGAAAGGGGGCAACGAAAACCTACAAGAGAACAAGTGGTAAAATTGGCTGCGTATTTTAAGGTTAAAGAAAATGATTTGTTGGTTGCCTGGCTTAGTGACAAGTTGGTTTATGAAGTGGAGGACGAAGACATGGCTTTGAAAGCCCTGCAGGTTGCAGAAGAAAGAGTTAGCTATATTTCAAACCCGAAAGTTAGCAAAAGCAGTTTGATCAATTCTATAAAATCTGTTTTAAAAAATGATGGTCGGGTATCCGTTGCTTGGTTGTTTGGTTCGTATGCGAGAGGAGAAGATAAATTTTTCAGCGATGTGGATATCATGATAGAATTAAATAATGAAAAAAAATACTCGATGTTCGATATATTGGATATTTCATTTTTACTTGAAAATAAAATTAACCGAAAAGTTGATTTAGTTGAAAAGGGATGTTTAATGGATTTCGCTTTGGAGACAGCTGCTAACGACCTAATTAAAATTTATGGATAAACCAACACCTAAAGAAAGGGCGGAACATATATTGGAGGCCATTAGATTGATTCGTGAATTTGTGACTGGTGTAAATGAAACAGCTTTTGTAAACGATAAAAAAATTCAAAGTGCCGTACAGTACCAGTTTCTTATTATTGGCGAAGCTATTACCTATATTGATAGTGCTATTTTAGATAAATATACCTATCTATGGCACATCCCTCGGTCATTTAGGAATTTCATTATTCATGTATATCATGGAGTAAAAATGGAAAGAATTTATTTTGCCACACAGGATTTGGATGAATTGGAGAAACAGATAAACCTTATTTTAAAAAATGAATTTGAATAATTAAAAATCATGGTCATCATTCAATCATACAAATCATAGTTCAGACAATATGCCAACACTCCAATTTAAAGGAAAAACATTTGTACAAAACCATCACTTGGCGGTAAAGTATCACCAGCTTGTGCCAAGGAAAGATCTATCGGTTTTAGTTCCTCCTTCAGGGGGCGGAGGGGGTATTTCTTTACACGATAACCTTATAATACAGGGTGACAACCTGAAAGCATTAAAAGCATTGTTACCTACTTATGCTGGAAAGATAAAGTGCATTTATATTGACCCACCTTATAATACAGGAAACGAAAAATGGGTTTACAATGACAATGTAAATAGTCCAATGATTAAAGAATGGTTAGGCACTGTGGTTGATAAAGAAGATTTAACAAGGCATGATAAGTGGCTTTGTATGATGATGCCAAGATTAAAGCTTTTAAGAGAATTAATGTGTGAAGATGGGGTGCTAATAATTTTTTGTGATGATAATGAGCAGCATAATTTAAAATCCTTGCTAAATGAAATTTTCGGAGAAGATAATTTTATTTCAACTTTTCTTTGGAAGAAAAAATCTACCTCTACAAATGTAGAAGGCGTACAAGTAAGTGCCTTGATGGATTATG
>JANPNY010000710.1:0-2259 GCA_031427745.1 Chitinophagaceae bacterium
CTACTTTCAGGTGCTGAAATGAAGCAAGATTTGTGTGCGGCTTTCCCATGCCGAACGTTATTAAGTTTACCAGAATTATTACGGCACACAGATTACTAAGAGGGTAGACACAGGACGGAGTGATGCGCATGTTGATTTGTATAGTAGTCCACTACCTTCATATTATTGAATATCTACTTCTTCAAATTCAGGTATTGCTTCTGCAGATGGCACGTTGGCCATCCCTAGTTTGAAGTTATAGAGTCTACTCGTAATGCCCCATTTAATCGTTGATTTTACGTAATAGGTGTTGCCGAATTTAACATTCACCGTCACAGCAGATTCATCCTTTAATAATTTACTTTTTACCTCAAACGCACCTTCTTTGAGTATTTTGAATATATAGCCAGAATTATTTTTGGCAACACACATCAAATTATCATCGAAATAAACAAGGTAATTGCCCAATGAATTGCTGAGTTTTTTCGGTCTGTACAAATAAAGTACTGCATAGTTTGAAGTGTCGCTAAATTTTGCCTTTTTCAATAAGGAGCTATTAGCAACAGGTTTAAATAATTCGTTACTTACCCTATTAACTTTCTCAATCAGCCACATCGTGTCTGTTTGAATGGCGATATCTGAAACCTTATCTACATATCCTTTAAAAAGATAGTATTCGTTAGTAATGCGGCCAATTTCGTATACGAACTTATGTTTTTTAACAAATTTCAGATTTTCCCCAGACAGAGGACGATTCCCAGAAATGTATTTTAAAGTGTAAATACACTCATCGACCCATTTAATTTGCCATAGAATACTATCTCCGCTTTTAGAATTGGTTTCATGTAGCAATTCTCCCTCCCTGATATTCAGGTCGTGATCGGATGAATTTTTAGGATAAAAATGAAATATGCCGTCCTTAAGATAGGTACAGGTAGGCGTTTTGGCTTGAGCAGATATTATAAATGGCAAAAATGCAAAATAGAATAAGCACGAAATAACTTGATAGGAAATTATTTTATACACAGGATCGATGATTTGAAAGTGAATTTTATTAATTGTTGATTAGATTGAGATCAGCATATAAAGAAAGTATTTTTATTATGAGATATGCCCATCCTGCCCAGCTGATATTGATAGCGATAAAATTTCCATTTAGACAAGCTTGCCAGACCTGCAGCAAACCCATTGTAAGCAGCCGTCTCTTTATCAGCAAAAAGAATTTTTAGCATACTTAAAAACCTTAGAGCGTGAGCAATAATGCCACAACTATAATTGAAAACCCAGCAAAACCAAACCATATCCATTTAATTAATTCCCTATCATCATCCTTTAAAAATATATAACCAAGAATAAGTGCAATCGGACCCAATAATAGACCTTTTATTAACCAACTAATTTTACTTAAAGTGTTGGGACCATCTCCATAGTCATAACGCTTTAACATTTTCATCATGCGGTGTTGTGAAATTTTAAATGTAAACTTTTCTAGGAAATTTAATTTATGGCCACTTAATTTTCCATACTCTTCTGGAGTCATACTAATAAATTGTCTCATTTGAGCAATTCGAATTTGGTCTTTCTTCGGTAAAGATGAATTTGAAGTAGGTTCAGTTATCGACGATAAAGGAAACGTCGAGGATGCAAAAGCCGTCAAGAAAATAAAATTCAATACAAAAATTGTAACAAGGGTAAAGAGAAAGTTTTGATTTTTCATTTTATTTTTTCTGGTATTAAATTGAGGTTACATGATTGAAACCGCTATAGGTTGCTTACAACCCAAATATATGGGGAAGTGCCCGATCCTGATAAATATAAACCAATTTGTTTTGATTCGCTCTTGTTGGTAAGCCTTTAAAAGAAGCAAGCTACCCAGCAAACGCCGATGTTGGTCTTTTGACCAACATCCGAAGGTAGGCGGCAAAACGGTTTTAGCAATGAGTAAGCATATTGCAATCATCCTTGGATTGGGTGCTGTTCCATCATTAAAAAAAAAATGATACCAGCTTTAGTTTTTCATAGCATCATTGTTGCGTCGCAATCCGTTCATCAGCAGTTTAGAAATTGAGCTCTTTAAAACAACTTTAATTGAGGTTCTTCCTTTGCAGGTTTTGGGAAGGTTGGATGAAATGTTCCAATAATAACAAATGGATTAGGATAATTTTTTGCATGACTTTCATATACAGTGCCTAAAAACAAATACAAGTCTTTTGTTAAAGCAAAATCATCCCAATATTTTTTCTTCACATCTTCACAAGCTTTTGTTTCCCGATCCGGGCC
>JANPNY010000711.1:0-3046 GCA_031427745.1 Chitinophagaceae bacterium
CTTTAGTGCATTGCCACCCAGCTATTTATTTAGCGCAACTAAACAATACCGATGCTGCAATATGATCAACAATTCAACATTCACCATTCCCCCCCCTCACAATTCACCATTCACCATTGACCATTCACCATTCACAACTCATCACTCATAACTCATCACTCACAATTCACCACCCACCATTGACCATTCACCATTACCTTTGTCAATTAATTTCAACTACTGTTTTACATGAATAATTTTAATAAATATCTTAGCCTGATGGCGTTGATCATCGGCAGCTTTTTATCGTTTCTTCTTTTACTGGTGTTATTTTTTTATGTGATGAAATTGTTTTCGATTGCATTTTTTAGTATCCCAGGCTCCACCAATATTTTTGAAACAGTGATTATACTGGTGCCCTATATTTTATATTATGCAGCTTATTATTACCTGGCAAAAAAAATTGCTTTGGCTAAAACTTCCATCGCTAAAGTAATGGGCTCGGTATTTTTAATTATTGGTACTACCATCGCTACAGTTACACTTGTACTGGCATTTATGCTGTTTTTTAAATTGAATTATCCATGGCTCAAAATATTGGAATCCAATTCTCATTACGCATTTATTGTACAGATAATTATTATATTTTTTGCTGCCGGCACCATTGCCACCGGCGACGCAAAGGAAAAAGACTGGATGGAAAGGGGAAGTGGTGAGAAAGTTTGAAGGCTGGAGGGTGAATGGTCAATGGTGAAGGGTGAATGGTCAATGGTGAATGGTCAATAGTGAATGAATCAATTACCCGATTATCAATTATCAATTATCCAATTATCAATTAACCTCCGGTTATTGCTTTAGCTGCGATGTACCCCGTAGTCCAGGCGCTTTGAAAGTTGAAGCCACCGGTTACACCATCTATATTTAAAACTTCACCGGCAAAAAATAAGTTGGGTATTATTTTACTTTGCATCGTGTTGTAATCCACTTCCTCCAGTGCTACACCGCCTGCTGTTACAAACTCTTCTTTAAAAGTTGTTTTACCGCTGACTGCAAATTCCTGTGCACAAATATTTTTTATAAGTCTGTTTTGTTCTTTTGCCGGTAAGTCGGCCCAACGCAGGTTTTCATTAACGCCGCTTTGCTGCAACAGGTATTGCCATAAACGCTGTGGTAAGCCAAAAGCGTTGCGGTTTACTATTTTTTGTGCTGCCTGCTCAAATCGTACTTGTTGAAATTTATCTTTCAGGGTTTGTTCGTTGAATGCAGGCAACCAGTTTACCAAAATAGAAAAATTATAATTTTTTGCAGCCAGTTCTTTAGCACCCCAGGCAGATAATTTCAAAATGCAGGGTCCACTCATGCCCCAATGTGTAATTAATAATGGGCCTTGCTCCTGTAATTTGCTGCCTGCAATCTTTACGCTGGCGTTCTCTGCTACAATTCCCATCAGGCTGGTGATGCTGTTGCCGGGCATATTAAAGGTGAACAAAGAGGGTACAGGAGCCTCAATGGTGTGGCCTAATTTTTTCAGCCATTCAAATTGCAGGGCTTTGGGGTAACCGCCACTGGCAACACAAACAAAGTCAGTCATTATTTTTTCACCATCTTTAAAACCAACTGACCATTCACCATTCACCATTGACAAAGCTGCAACTTCTCTGTTCAACAATATTTGCACACCGTATTTATTTACCTCTTTCATCAGGCAATTCACAATTGTTTCTGATGAATCAGTAACAGGAAACATTCTTCCATCAGCCTCCGCTTTAAGTTGTACGCCTCTTTCGTTAAACCATTGAATGGTATCTGTAGTAAAAAAATGATGAAATGCTTTCTTTAAAAACGAGTTACCCCGGGGATATTTTTTTATCATCTCCGCCATGCTGAAACAATGATGGGTAACATTGCACCTGCCCCCTCCGCTGATTCTTACTTTGCTCAGTAGTTTGCTGGTTTTTTCAATAATCATCACCTCCAATGCAGGGTTCATTTGCGCCGCATTTATTGCACAAAAAAAGCCGGCTGCACCGCCACCAATTACTACCAGTCTTTTTTTAACCATTTAATTATGTTGATGATTAATCATTGAAAATATACAGCTTAATAAATAGCGAAGAGAAATATCCGATAAACAGTAAAAGCGGCTACCAGTGAAACTTTTAATTCACTCTGCTAATTAACTTACAACAAGAACAGTATTATCTTTTTCTTCTTTGTCTAACTCTTTTATGTTGCACTTTTTTAGTTTTTAGGGGCACAGCTTTTTTACTTATTACCGCTTCATTTTTATTATTTACTGCGGTTGAATCTTTGCTTTGTAATGCTTCGTCTTCATCATCATAATCTTCATAATTACCAAAAACACTTGCCATTTCTTTTGCATGATATACAGCCCTGTTAAATTTGTTGCTTACCACTATAATAGTAACCGTATCTGTAAGCAATCGTACAAAACTGGCATTGTTTCCATGCCACCAGCCATTGTGATAAATCATTTTTTTCCCGGCAGGATAAATGTTCATGCGCCAGCCAAGGCCATAATTCCTGATGCCGGCTTTTTCGTTGCTGTAGGGAGCATATGCCTGCTCCAAAGTAGCTGCGGTAAAAAATTTTCCGCTTCTGAGTGCCCGATCCCAGATTAACAAATCCCTGGGCGTTGTATAAATATTTTTATCGCCATATACCGCATCTAAAAAGTTAAACGACATCGGCCTGTTTCTCCAATCATAACTGGGTATTACGGATGCTTTTTGTGTAGTATCGAATACAAACGTATGCTGCATACCCAATGGCACAAAAAATGTTTTTGCCAGGTAAGCTGCATATTTCTCACCCGTTACTTTTTCAATAAGCAGGGCGAGCAGTGCATAATTGGTATTGCAGTAAGTAAAATGAGTGTTGGGAGATGAAATATTGGTAAGGTCTGCTTTACGGTTTACCATCCAGTTTAAAATATCCTCGTTTTTAACAAACTTCGATTTATCCCAGCCCAGCTGTTCCATAAAATATACATAATTCGGTAAGCCACTTCTATGGTTTAGCAGCGATCTCACTGTTACGCCGGGAT
>JANPNY010000712.1:0-1556 GCA_031427745.1 Chitinophagaceae bacterium
GTTGTGATTTGCTTTCAACTTCAGCTCTTTGTACATTTGATAACAACAGTTTACGGCAAAAGTCAATGTCAGCAAGGGTCTATCATTAATTGTACAGGGCGAAAAAATCATTAAAATGCCCCCCAAGCCTGCCTTGAGGGGCATTTTCTTTATCCTGGTTATCTAAAAGAGTAAATAGTAATAATAAAACAGGCTGCCCAAAAGGACAGCCTATTTTATTTTACATAAAATTTATTGTTTGGTTTACTGAGTAACTGTTACATAAAACTTTTCAGTATCAGGACTAATTCTTCCAACGCTAATTGGTCCGGATGGTTTACTAGCCGTTTTAAGATTTAATGTGCCACTAACGCTGCTAGAACCCATCGGTACAGAACCTGCAGGTATTGCAACTGTTACAGTACCCTCTAATGTATTTCTAGGAAGTATAAAGGTACCTGTTAAATTAAGGCCTCCAGAAATTGCATAAGTTATGGTAACCGGTTCCTGAAAGGCTGTTCTCACCAATACAATAAAGGTGAAGCTATTACCTTGTGTAACAGTTTTGCTAGCATAGGTTTTTAAAGCTACATATGGAGATACAGCTGGTGAAAATTCAAAATTTTGCTCATCGTATTTTTTACAACCGGAAAATAGTACCGCAGAAAACAAAACGATAGAGAGCAATTTATAAATTGGTTTCATATTTTTAATTTTTATAGTTTTTTATTAAAGGTCAAACCAAAGCTTTGTTGTAATAGGAATAGCCGTTTTTGGCGCATTGGTATTTGGTATAATTTCGGCGCTTTGCGGATAATTCCATCTTCTAAGGAAACCTCCTGAAGGCGTGCCTGAAGGTTGCACCAACTGAGGAAACTCAGTAGCATCTGTACCTGAGCGGCGCCATTGTAAAAATGCTTCCTGTGGTCTATCAACCAAATCAATCCATTGCTGCTTGTGAATTTCGTCAACCGCATTGGCAGCCGTAGGTAAAGAAGGAACAACTGCAAGGAATGCTGTAGCTTGTGCACTAGAAACATTATAGAATTTTAGAGCCTCGTTAATACCTTTTTTATACAACTCATCTGCTTTAGCCAAATTAACTGCTACGCCTAAACCTCTTGCATACGCTTCTGCTTCAAAAAACAATTGCTCCTGGTAAGTGTAAATCAAATCCGGGGCATCTGCCTTAAATAAAGTTTTTACATTAATGGTAGCTGTATTGTCATCACCATCATCTTCTGTTTCAACCGGAATAATAGTAGTCGCTGTAGGCCCCTTGGCGAAATAAACAGGAATCCTTGGATCAGCTAGTGGCGACATGTATTTGTACACATTATTGTTTGCAAAAAAGAAAAGATTTGCTCCACCTGCATATTGTTTTAAAACCTTAAATTTTGGATTTTCTTTACCAGATTCTGCAGTATATGGATACAATACGTTAGCACTAGCATCATCAACCATTGCACCACTAGTAAGTAATTGTGCAATTGAGGCTGCTTTTGTAGGATCTTTATCTACCATCGTCATTAATACTTTAAACTTTAATGAGGTAGCAAATTTTTTCCATTTAGCCA
>JANPNY010000713.1:0-2842 GCA_031427745.1 Chitinophagaceae bacterium
CTTTCGAATTGTTCTGTGCCCAGGTTTATTTTGATGGCTGAAACATCGGGTGTTTTATTTTTATTGCTGCAGGAAAATAATAAACTTACGATGCCTGTAATTAATAGTATTCTTTTCATATTGTATTGCTAATGGTACGAAAGTACATGATTGATACTGAAAAAGAGTCAAACCATCTTTCTTGGTAAATTCATTGATTTTATTCGTGTAAATTCGTGCCAATAGAGGCAAATCAACATAACATGAAAATATTTCTTGCACAACAAAACTATCACATCGGCAATTTTGAACATAATATACAGCAAATTATTGAGGCCATTCAAGAGGCAAAAAAGCAAGGGGGCGATATAATCGTATTCAGCGAATTGAGTGTATGTGGTTACCCGCCCAGGGATTTTTTAGAGTTTGATGATTTTATAGAGAAATGTAATAATGCCATTGATAGTATAAAAGCACATGCGGATACTATTGCCGTAATAGTGGGTGCACCAGATAAAAACACTATTAAGCAAGGGAAAGATTTATTTAATGCAGCCTACTTTTTAGCTGATAAAACTATCAGGAGTATTGTGCATAAAACCTGTTTGCCCACGTACGATGTATTTGATGAATATCGTTATTTTGAACCGGCGTATGAGTGGAATATTATCGAATTTAATGGAAAGAGAATTGCACTCACTATTTGTGAAGATATCTGGAATTTGGGCGATAATCCCCTGTACCGCATTTGCCCCATGGACCAGTTGATGGAACAGCAGCCGGATGTGATGATCAATATCTCTGCCTCGCCATTCGATTACACACACGATGAAGACCGAAAAGCTACCATTAAAGCCAATGTGGTAAAATACAAACTGCCTATGTTTTATTGCAACGCTGTTGGCAGCCAAACGGAAATTGTTTTTGACGGATCGTCCCTTGTATTTGATAAATTCGCCAACCTCTGCGGACAGCTACCTGCTTTTAAATCGAGCCTGCAATCATTTGTTTTAAAGGAAGATGGCACCATTGATGCTCCCATTATTGAGCCGGCAAGCCGTATGCCTGATAAAGAATTAAACCCCGAAACTTTAGAAGAAAGTTTAAATATTGCCCAGGTACATGAAGCCATTGTGATGAGCATTAAAGATTATTTTAGTAAGATGGGTTTTAGTAAAGCAATCATTGGCAGCAGCGGCGGCATCGATAGCGCAGTTACGATTGCACTCGCCTGCACCGCCCTTGGTGCAGCAAATGTTCGGGCAGTTTTAATGCCCTCGCCCTATTCAACAGGCCACTCTGTAAGCGACGCAGAACAGCTTAGTAAAACATTGGGTAACCCTTATGATATTTTACCCATCAAAAATATTTACGAGGCATTTTTAAAAGAACTAAACCCGGTTTTCAGCAACCTGCCTTTTAGTGTTGCAGAAGAAAATATTCAAAGCCGTACAAGGGGGAATTTACTGATGGCTATCGCTAATAAATTTGGGTACATCTTACTCAATACTTCTAATAAAAGTGAATTAGCTACAGGCTACGGCACACTCTATGGCGATATGGCCGGCGGCCTTGGCGTGTTAGGTGATTGTTACAAATTGCAGGTGTACGAGCTGGCAAAATATATAAATCGTACCAATGAAATTATACCGGTAAATATCATTACCAAGCCGCCATCTGCAGAACTGAGGCCGAACCAAAAAGACTCAGACTCCTTGCCGGATTATAATATACTTGACAAAATTTTATTTCAATATATCGAAAGAAGAAAGGGTCCAAAAGATATAAAAGAACAGGGCTTTGAAGGTGCGTTGGTGGATAGGGTTTTAAAAATGGTAAACGTAAATGAATACAAACGCAACCAGTTTTGCCCTATCATTCGTATTTCTCCCAAAGCATTTGGGGTGGGCAGAAGGGTGCCGATTGTGGGGAAATACTTGAGTTGATAATGGGAGAAATCAGCCATGCGATTGCTTGTTTATCCAAATGAATTCAGCTTGTATTTGTCCCGTAAAAGAAACCTGGATGCACCTGTTTCAGCAATTTATTCAGCAGTTCATTTAACATTATTTTACCCTGTAACATATTGCGGCAGTGTTTTTGTAAATGCTTTCTTAGTATTTTGTGCAGCTCATAAATAAATTATTTCTGTTATTTCAAATAACCTTTCCGCCTGCGGCGGAATATAGCTTAAAATTATGGTACAAACAGCCGATGATATTCGCTTATTAAATGAAAAAATTAGTCATGCCAGTGGTTTTGTAACCCGGATAAATGACGAGCTTAACAAAGTAATTGTAGGGCAGCAAATAATGATTGAACGCCTCATGATTGGATTACTGAGTAACGGCCATGTGTTATTAGAGGGTGTGCCCGGATTAGCGAAAACACTGGCAATAAAATCACTTGCGCAAGCCATTCATGCCAACTTTAGCAGGATACAGTTTACACCCGATTTGCTGCCTGCAGATGTGGTGGGAACCATGATTTACAACCAGGTAAAAAATGAATTTATGGTGCGAAAAGGCCCCATCTTCTCCAACTTTATTTTAGCAGATGAAATAAACAGGGCTCCGGCCAAAGTGCAGAGTGCATTGCTGGAAGCCATGCAGGAAAGACAGGTTACCATCGGCGATACAACTTATAAATTAGAAGAGCCGTTTTTGGTATTGGCAACTCAAAATCCTATTGAACAGGAAGGCACCTATCCTTTGCCCGAGGCACAGGTAGACAGGTTTATGTTAAAAGTGGTGATTGATTATCCAAGCAAATTGGAGGAGCAATTAATCATCAGGCAAAATACACAGGCGCTTGTTGCTGAAAAAATTTTTCCGGTAGCATCTACCAGCGAAATATTAACTGC
>JANPNY010000714.1:0-2084 GCA_031427745.1 Chitinophagaceae bacterium
CAAAAATTACACATTGTAAAAGCCCTGCAGGAAAAAGGACAGTTTGTAGCCATGACAGGTGATGGAGTAAACGATGCACCGGCATTAAAAAATGCAGACATAGGAGTAGCCATGGGTATTACCGGTACCGATGTTTCCAAAGAAGCGGCTCACATGATTTTATTAGATGATAATTTTGCCACCATCACAAAAGCAATTCATGAAGGCAGAAGAATTTTCGATAATATCCGCAAATTCATAAAATACACACTCACTTCCAATGCCGGTGAAATATGGGTGATATTTTTAGCGCCATTGGCGGGGTTGCCCATTCCCTTATTACCTGTACATATTTTATGGATAAATTTAGTAACCGATGGTTTGCCCGGCCTTGCCCTTTCCAGTGAAAAAGCGGAGAAAGATATTATGCAGCGGCCACCACGGCATCCCAAAGAAAGCATTTTTGCAAAAGGCCTCGGGGTGCATGTAATATGGGTGGGCTTGCTAATGGGAGCCTTATCCCTGGGGATGCAGGCATGGTCTATACATGACGGCAATTCACATTGGCAAACGATGGTGTTTAATACACTTTGCCTGAGCCAGATGGGCCATGTGCTTGCCATCCGTTCAGAAAGCCAGTCCTTTTTCAGCATGGGCATGTTCAGCAACAAACCGCTTATTGGCGCAGTATTGCTGACTTTGGGGCTTCAGTTGGCTGTAACCTATGTTCCTTTTTTGCAACCCATCTTCAGAACAGAAGCATTAACGTTAAATGAATTTTTATTAGTAGGCGCTGTTTCATCGCTGGTATTTTTTGCCGTGGAAATTGAAAAGGCCATTACCAGGAGAAGAAGAAAAATGGTAATGAATAAATGAGTGAACTAATAATAAATATTTACTGATGAAAAAGGAAATTATATCAAGGCTACACAGCAGTTTTGAATTGGCTGTTCATGAAACAGATGCTGTTGAGTATTGGTTTGCAAGAGACCTTCAGGTTTTACTGGGTTACAACGAATGGCGGAATTTTTTGAAGGTAATTGACAAAGCTAAAATAGCCTGCGAAACCTTTAAACAAAATGTTTCAGACCATTTTGTTGACGTCAACAAAATGGTAGATGTTGGTTCCGGTGCAAAAAGAGAAATTGAAGATATAATGCTTACAAGGTATGCCTGTTATTCACAATGCCTGTACTAACAATATAAAAATAGTGAACTATGGAAAACAACATCATCAACTTACACGAAACATCAGCCAATATCTGGCAGGCAAAGTACAGAGGCAATTATGGAATATATAACATCAAAATAAAAATGGATGCCTGCCTGCCGGACAGGCAGGGGAGTAAAATTGATTCTTATTCCTGTTCTTGTCCGAGTGATGCTTCTCCCTGCAAACATATTGCTGTAATTATGGACGCAATTAGCAATCGCATTGCAGAAAATAATCCCGCAAGGCGGGATAAAGAAAATGCAATAACAGTTGAAGATGTATTAAGAAATGTTCCTCATAAAGAGTTGATTGATTTTATGCTTCGTCAGGCAAAATACAATCCCGAATTTACCAATACCATTCTATTGGAATTTCTACACAAGTCAGCCGTTAAGCAGGAAAACAATTATGCGGTGGTTTTGCGTAAGGCATTAAAAAAAATTCATTTTGATTATGACGATTTATATGAATATTACGACAGCGCTATAGAGATAGATATTCTGGATGAATGGTTTGCAAAAGCAAAAGAATATATTTTTCAAAAACGATTTGACGAAGCCATTGCGATTTGTAAGGCGTGTATTGAAGAGTATACAGAATGGATGGAAGAAGTTGAAGACGACATTATAGATTACATAGACCCCGTTTATCAGGAAAAACCTTTTGAGCTTTTAAAAGAAATAGCATCAAACCCTGCAATCAATGCAAATGAGCTCTTTCATTATTGCATTACCGAAATGTGTAAAACAAAATATGCCAACACCTATATGTATGATGGCTTCAACAATCTTTTAATGGAACTTGCCCGGACAGAAAATAACGCTGTTGAATTTATTGCCTTGCAGGATAAACTATTGCAAAATATTACTGACAAAAGTTCTTTTGAAGCCCA
>JANPNY010000715.1:0-9198 GCA_031427745.1 Chitinophagaceae bacterium
GCCCATGCGGTCCTCCAGTTTTCGCGTGGCGGTTTGTCCGCTGACTGGAATTGCCTTGAATCCGACTTTTTGGCAGAAGCGGTTTTCGAGCGCGTCCACTTTATCGCCATCACCTTCGAATAATTCCAGGAAACTGGCCTGGGTGCCCGTGGTGCCTTTGATGCCGCGAATAGGTGTGGTGGCGATGATGTGGTCCAGATCCTCTAGATCCAGCAACAGATCCTGGATCCAAAGGCAGGCCCGCTTCCCAACCGTGGTGGGTTGGGCTGGCTGGAAATGCCAAAATATACCGCTACAACGTAAAAAGTTGTATCGGACGAACCCTGCATAATACAGCTTAATGTACCGGCAAATGAATCGGGTCCATAGGTTCTCATAGTATCTACCATCATACCCCTTGCCCCGGCGCCACTTAATGGTCTTACGAGTGCTGTAGGTAAAGCATCTACAAAACGGGTATCAAATCCCATTGATGCAAATACATTTTTCATTCCAACAATAACCACATCAAATACGCCACTGTTTCGTAACATACTTATTGCCACCAGCATTCCAACAAGGAATGGGATAATTTTAATAGCCGTTTCAAACCCATTTTTGGCTCCCTCAATAAATGAATCAAAAACATTAATTTTTTTGTACAATCCGCCTAATACAATCAATAAAAAAATAATCAATAAAAAAGCATTGCTGAAAATGCCGGAGAATTGCTCCATACCTTCTCTGTTTAAAGTGGTTAAATACCAAACCAAACCAGCAATGATAGCAGATAAGCCTCCGACCCATGCAAGTATAACAGGTTGTAATAAATTTATTTTTTGTTTAAAAGAAACAATAAAAAGCGCAGCCATAGTAGCCATAAAAGTGGCAATCATACAGGGCAGAAAAATATCAGTAGGTACAGCTGCCCGGTTTGCAGCCCTTACTGCTATTACGCTTACCGGTATCAATGAAAGGCCGGAAGCATGCAAGCACAAAAACATAATTTGTGCATTGCTCGCTGTGCTTTTATCGGGATTAATTTCCTGCAGGCTCTCCATTGTTTTTATACCAAAGGGCGTTGCTGCATTATCCAATCCTAATAAGTTAGCAGAAAAATTCAGCATCATGTGGCCAAATGCGGGGTGGCCTTTGGGAACGTCCGGGAATACTTTTGTAAAAAATGGACCAATAATTCTTGATAAAAGATTAATGCCTCCGGCCTTTTCTGCAATACTCATAAAGCCCATAAACAAAGCCATAATTCCAATTAAACCAATACAAATATCTACTGCGTCTCTACAGGTGTTTAATATGCCATTGGCATTTTGTTCTTTGTAAAAAGTAAACTTTCCATCGGCGGCTTTGGCGTACTTTATTTCGCCAATTTTTGTTTCTTTATTTGTCACTAAAATCTTTGCAACTGCGGGTGGGAGGCTGATGCTGTCGATAGACCTGGTATTGCTGGTATCACCACTTTTGCCCACCACCATTTTATTAAAGATCATTTTACTGTCAGATGAAATGATGCACTTAATGCCGGCTACGAAAATTGCGATGATGATAAAGGCACTCCAGATTCTGCTTAAAGCCATATTATTTGGTTGCTTGGTTGTATTGGATATTTAATACTTTAATTTATTTGCAAAGATTATAAAAAGGAGATGACAATGCAATTACATCTTACTGGGTCAAGGTAATCTTTTCAAATCAAAATAATCGTTCCCTTCCATCCCTTACCTTTGCAGCCTAAAAAATAAAATGAGCTTTGAATTGTAGGATTGTATATGAGGTTGACGCAATCGGCTTCTTACTAAAATCTTCCAAGTTTTTAACGAGATGACCGGTTTTTTGAATAATCAATAAACTAATAAAAATACACCAATGGCATTACAAGCAGGCATTGTAGGATTACCCAATGTGGGAAAATCAACTTTATTTAACGCAGTGAGCAATAGTGCAAAGGCACAAGCCAGCAACTATCGTTTTTGTACCATTGAACCTAATATTGGTTTGGTGAATGTACCCGACCCAAGGTTGGATAGATTGGCTGAGTTGGTTTTGCCAAACAGGATAGTTCCTACGCAAATTGAAATTGTTGATATCGCCGGCCTGGTAAAAGGAGCCAGCAAAGGAGAGGGGCTTGGTAATAAATTTTTGGCCAATATCCGGGAGGTTGATGCTATCATTCATGTGATCAGGTGTTTTGAAGATGAAAATATTTTAAGGGAGGAAGGTGCCATTAATCCGATAGCTGATAAGGAAATTATTGAGACAGAACTACAATTAAAAGACCTGGAAAGTATTGACAAAAAAATTCAGCGTACAGAAAAATTAGCAAAGACCGATACAAAGCTGAAGGCAGAGCTGGATGTTTTATTAAATTGTAAACAGCATCTCGAAAAAGGAAAAAATATCCTTTCTCTTGGTTTATCTAAAGAAGATAAATTGGTATTATCGGATATTTTTTTGCTGAGCGACAAACCCATTTTATATGTAGCCAATGTAGATGAAGCAAGCATGCATACGGGCAATAAGTTTTCTGATGCTTTAATTGAAGCGGTTAAAAACGAAGGCAACGAAGTAATTGTTATGACCAACGCTATTGAGGCGCAAATTGCGGAGTTTGACAATGCTGATGACAAGGCAATGTTTATGGAAGAATATAAAATGACGGAGCCGGCATTGGATCGTCTTATTCATTCTACCTATAAATTATTAAATCTGTACACTTATTTTACTGCCGGCGTACAAGAGGTGAGAGCCTGGACAATACATCAAGGTTGGAAAGCTCCACAAGCTGCAAGCGTAATACACACCGATTTTGAAAAAGGATTTATTAAAGCAGAGGTAATTGCTTACGATGATTTCTTACAATACAAATCAGAGGCTGCCTGCAGGGAAAATGGCAGATTGAGAATTGAAGGAAAAGAATACCTGGTAAAAGATGGCGACATCATGCATTTCCGGTTTAATGTATAATTGAATCATCCATTTGGAAAATATAGCGAACACAAAAAAGCCCCATCCCTGGGGCTTTAATTATCCAAACAATCCATAAAAACAAAAGCTCTTGTAGTTAGGCTACGATTTTGTGACTATGGGTTTAGATAATCAAAATCTTGGACATCTCACCGCTTCTTTGCTCGAGTTGTCTCTGTTAATATATTTTTGATAGGAAATCGCCATTTCAAAACCACCTCTACCGCCGGTTGCAGCAGATAGCTGAGATACATTGGCATCATAACTTACAGAAATAGCTAGTGGTCTCATTTCAATTTTAGCTACGGGGATAATAGCATCTTTCCAGCGGATGAATGCACCTCCATGTATAAGGAATTTCGGATCAAAACTGTCATCTAGTTTGTACGTATACATCATGCCACCAATAACCTGGGTTTGTGGTCCTTGAGAAATAAAATCTCCATGAAATGTTACATAAGAATATTCCGATGTATTCATTCTTGCACCGGCAGAGTAAACCCATTTAGGCGCCATTTGTAATTTAGTGTCGCCATAAAAGCTAATGTTGGATGGCTTATTAAAATGATGATATGCCACACCGAAAAATATATTATCTTCCGGATTGTCTCCTATCTGTGTATTAAAACTAAGGCCTGCTGTTCCATCAAAATAACTGTAGGAATTACTGGCAAATGTTTCACCATCTGCAAGGCTGCCATTGTAGGCGTTGCCATCAAACTGGCTGTTGGTAGTTACTTTGCTTCTGTCTAAACTACGTTGCACCAATCCTCCCATAAACCCAAGTGATAAATACATATTGCGTTCCGCACTTAAAGATTTGTGATAGTTTATCGCTGGCATTACATGTGTTGAAGTCATTGCAACTGTGCCTGCCTTATCATATAATACCTGGCCACCCAGGGTTAAAAAATCTTCACTTTTTCCAATCGGTAATTTATATTCTCCATTTAAAGAGGTGGTTTGATATGGAACAGTTACGCTTTGCCATTGTGTGCGATATACAGCCTGTATTCTTAAGTCACCGGTAAATAAACCTGCCAATGCCGGGTTGCGTAAAAGAGGTGCTTCAAAAAATTGTGAAAAATGTATATCCTGGGATTGTACTTGTAATGAGGCAAAAAGAAGTAACATACCCCACACAAATTTGTGTAGTATTGTTTTCATAAAATAGGATTCTTGTTTGGTGTTTGGATATTGACTTTCGTCTTTTACTAAACGGTTGCAGTTCTATTTTATTACTTCAATAGCAAAATATTTCCAGAAAAACTTAATGAATTATTATTGTTACAAATAATTTCTATGGTATAAATATAGTTGCCGGTATCAGCAACCTGGCCCTTGTATTTGCCATCCCATCCTTTAGTTTTATCGTTGGGTTTAAAGCTTCCATTTTGAAAAATCAATTCTCCGTTTCGGTTAAATATTCGTAATGATTGTATTTTAAATACGCCCGAACTTATTGGATAAAAGAAGTCGTTTATTCCGTCGTTGTTAGGTGTAAATGCAGTTGGGATAAATAGATTGCTTTTATTGCAAGTAAGTTTAACAGTTATGTCATCGCTTGCCCGGCAGCCTCCCTCATTTTTAACAGTAAGTTTATAGGTAGTATTGAATTCCGGAGTTGACACAGGGCTGGGGCAATCGCTGCAATTTAAATAGGTTGCGGGCTCCCATGTCCATTGAGTCACGTCAGCGGAAAATTGCGGCATAATTGTAATTGGTTTTCCTATACTTGTTACTTTATCTTCTCCGGCATCCACTGTGGGGCTTTTAAATACCAGCAGGTTAATAAACGCACTATCTCTAAAGCAATTGCTGCTGTCGAACCCGGTAACTTTATAGATAGTACTTGCAGTTGGCGATGCAATAGGATTAGCGATGTTGCTATTGTTTAATCCGTTGGCCGGCGACCAAATATAATTTTCTGCGCCGCTTACAAATAGTTGTATTTTTTCGTTTCCACAAATAGTATCGAACGGCTGCAAACCATTTACAATAAAAGGTTTTTTCACTCTAACAAATATGGTATCTGTTTTTTCGCAGCCAAAAATCGTACTGCCTTTTACATAAATACTTTGATTGTCGGTTAAAGAAGCAACCGGATTACTGCAGCTATCGCAACTTAATAATGTACGTGGTTTCCAAACATAAAAACTGGCGCCGGAAGCCTGAAGTTGTAAAGGGCTATTAAGACAAATAGTGGTATCGTTACCAGCAAAAGTGGTGGGTAAAGGGTGAATAATTACCAGCGTGTTTGCAGTGTCTGCACAACCGGTGCTGCTGGTGGCTATCAATTGAACCGGATAAGTGTTTGGAATAGTATAAGATTGGGACGGTGGGTTTTGAATGTTAGCTGTATTACCATTCCCAAATTTCCATTTCCATTGGATGGAAAATGTATCTGAGCTTATTAAGTTGCCTTGAAACAATGCCAATGCAGGCCCACAAAAAACATTATTACCTGTAATGGCTATCTGTGGGTTTTTAGCCAATTGTATAAAATTATCTTTAACCAACGTATCTCTGCAGCCATAGGCAGTTTCAATAATTAACCGTACGGAATATTTTCCTGTTGATAAATATGAATGGGTCGGATTTTTTAAAGAAGAAAAGATGCCATCGCCAAAACTCCAGTTGTAATTTTTTACTGGGCTGCCAGATAAAGTGGAATCTGTAAATACAGCGGTTGCAATATCACAGAAAAGGGTATCATTTACACCAAAATTAATTTTACTGCTAAAAAGGGTAATGCTATCGGTGCCCTGTAATACGGCAATGCAACCGGACGAATCTTTTAATATTACCTTAGGAATAAAACTGCCGGGAAAAGTGTAGCTGTAGGTATATCTTGAATCTGCGGTTTCAACTGTATTGCCATCATTAAAGTCGTACAGGAAACTCACTTTTGCAGAGGTTGAAACTTTAAAGTTTACCGTTACCGGTGCACAACCCTCGCTAGCCTGGTAGGTGAATGACGCAGTTGGCACAAATATTTCAATTGTTTTAGTTGCTACACTTTGGCAGTTTCCGGTTCTTTTTGCTGTAAGTGTTACCAGGTAAGTACCTGGGTCAGTAAAGTAGTTAGTTGGATTAACCACACTAGATAAAACACCATCACCAAAGTCCCATGTTTGGAATGTTGCAAATTGAGAAGTGTTGTTGAATGTAACTTTAAAAGGCACACAGGTGCCCACAGAATCATTGATGTCGAAAGATGCATTTACATCCTGAATTTTAAAATAATTTATTTTTTCGATAGAATCCTTGCAGCCATACATATCCGTAACAACCAACTTTGTATCGTAGTTGCCATTGGCTGTAAATCCCTTTACAGCATTAAATTGGGTAGATGTTGTACCATCTCCAAAAAACCATTCACTGCTAATGATGTTTGTTTTTGAAGTATTTACCAGTTGTATGTTTTGGTTACGACAGGTATTGATTTCCTGTTCGGTAAAATTGGCTACCGGCTTAGAAACTACCAGCGGCGTGCTGTATTTTATGCTATCCGCACAACCTAAGGAATCAATTATTTTCAATGAAGGAAAGAAACTGCCAGCGGTATCATAAAAGTGATTAACCGGGGAAGGGGTAGGAGCATCAAAAGTACTTGTTTTACCATCACCAAAATCCCATTGCCAACTTGCAATATTATTGCTGCCATGTGGATTACCAGAACTGTCAAAAAAGTTAATCGTCAACGGAAAACATCCTGTTGCTGAGCTTAATGTGAAATTTGCTTTAGGGGCATAGGCAGTAATTTTATTGGTCTTTACTACGGAATCTGTGCATCCATTTAAATCTTGCGAAAATAGTTTTACGGTATAAACTCCGCCGTTGTTATAAGAATGACTTATAGCGGTTTTTGTTGTAGTCTGGGTAACTCCATCTCCAAAATCCCAGGTATATTTTGCAACTCTTAAAGGCGTTGCGGGCGTTGCTGTAAACAGAATAGAGTCGGATTTACAAACTAAATCTTTAGAAGATTTAAAATCAGTAATTGCACTACCCGTATAAACAAGTACGGATTTTGTATCTGTACAGTTACCATTGGTTACCGTCAATGTCACGGTATAATTTTGCACAGTACTGAATGTATGAAAAGGGTTTTGATCATTGGAAGTATTGCCATCTCCAAAATTCCATAACCAGCTTTGTGGTATCACGGACGTATCAATAAAGTTAACCTGCAATCGATCTGCACAATTATATATAGTTTTAAAAAGGGCAACGGCGGGATTTATAGTTACGAAATTATTTTTAATAAGCGTATCACTGCATCCGTTGTTCCATACTATTAAACGGATGGTATAAGTTCCGGTATCATTGTATTGCGTAACAGGGTTTTTAACGGTAGATGAAGTGCTGTTTCCAAAATTCCACAACCACCTGTCTGCTACAGGAGTAAGGTCAGTAAATTGTACAGGTGCATTAGCGCATTGTGTGGTAGGAGTTGCAGAAAAATCTATTGCAGGTTTGCTGTTTACTTTTATTCCATTTATTACTTCTGTTGAATCTATGCAGCCATCATTGGTAGTGATTATTAGCTTGATTGTGTAGTCGCCTGCAAGTGGATAAAAGGCGGTAGGATTTCTGGCAGTAGAAATGGTTCCATTCCCTAAATCCCAAAAGTAACTGGCAATACCATCCCCAGCTAGTGGTACTGCAGCCGGGCTAAAAGAAAATGGTAAACATCCGCCAATGGGTACATTGGCAATTTTTGCAACAGGTTTTTTTACTATAATGAAATTATTGTATTTGCCGGTATCTATGCAGCCTGCTGCATCGGTCACAATTAGAGTTACATCAAAGCTATCAAGTGTATTATACGTATTTGATGGATTATTTATAGAAGCTGTGTTGCTATCTCCAAAATTCCACTGCCAGTCTACTGCATTTGCTGTTAGAACAGTAAAGTTAACAGTGAATGGTGCTTTGCAGGAGTTGCTGTCATTAGCGCTGATTTTAACTATTGGTAAACTCAATACCCTAACAGTTTTAATAATAGAATCAGTACAGCTACCAAAGTTGTTTACCAGTTTAATTACATAAATACCGGCGGCATCCCATTTTTTTGTAACCGACGAATTGGTATTAATAGTACCATCGCCAAAATTCCACGATGAACTAAGGGGAGTTGGTACAGAGCTATTAATGAATGTTGCGTTTGAGCCAATGCAAACACTGTCTTTTCCATTAATGACAGATAAATTGTTGTTAATAACCACAGAGTCCTTCATCAACAAAGTATCGGCACAGCCTATTTCATTTTGAACAATTAGTTGGGGAGAAAAAGTACCTCCGGAAGTATAGGAATGTGATGGATTAATTACAGTAGAACTTATTCCATCTCCGAAATTCCAGGTGTAATTGAGTATACCAGTTCCTGTAGAAAGATTGGTGAAGCTGATGGTATCAGGAGGCTTACATCTTAACCCTTTTGCAAAGCTAAATGCAGCATCCAAAGAAGGTAGTACATGAATATATTGCGGTTTACTAAAAGCATTAACACAGCCTCCGGTATTTGCCACTCTTAGTGTAACATTCAAGTAACCTACAGATGTATAATTGTGCGTTGGATTTTGTTGAGTAGCAATAGTTCCATCGCCAAAGTCCCACTCCCATCCTATAATACTACCGGATGTTGAGCTACTTGCATCTGTAAATCGTGTATTAAAAATGGAGCAACCTACTGTATCTGTCGAAAAAAAATTTACTGTTGGCTTATCCAATACACGAATGTATTGGAGTTTTGTTAGGGTATTGCTTCCCTTGGCATTACTTGCTGTAAGTGTTATGCTGTATATACCGGGAATTGTATAAGTTTTGGTGGGGTTGTGCTGCACCGAAGTTGTTTCATCGCCCAGGTTCCAGTTTAAGGAAGTTGGATTGCCACGGGAAGTATTTATAAAACGAACAGTCAATGGGGCGCAGCCTTCCAATGGTCCTGCTGAGAAATTTGCTACAGGCTGACCGAATACATTACCAAAATACAACATGCAGACTATCAATACAGCATGCCTCATCAGATAAACAATATTTACTTTTTGAAGGGACATAAAACTTTTGTAATGCTCTAATTTAAAATAAATTAGTTAAATATTTATAAGAATATTTATAAGAATATTTCTATATATGCCATCCTTCAAATACTTTTTTTAAGAAGGGTTAACTACAAATTATGTATACCAAAATCCTCACCAATAAAAAAAGCCGGCTCTAGAGCCGGCTTTT
>JANPNY010000716.1:0-2640 GCA_031427745.1 Chitinophagaceae bacterium
GTACATCAAAGAACTTCTTGGTGAAAATCCAGAGTATAAAATGTTGCTAGAATTTGTTCTAAATAAAAATCATAAATGTCTAAAAATATTCAAACCTAAAAATGATAAACAAAGACCCGTAGGTTGCACCAAAGCCCAGTCAAATACTGAAGTTTGAGCTAATTTCATTTTAGCCAGACATTCAAATTTTTAGTCTTTTTGATGCAGCCTTGATCTTTCTTGTTACTTCTTTGCATCAAGGCAAAGAAGTAAATGGAGTCTACCTAATTTACTTAAACTTATTCTATAATTCGATTAAATGACAAACAAAACCATCAACGATTTCAACCATATTTTTTTCATAGGTGTAGCAGGCACGGGCATGAGTGCTATTGCGCAATACCTTGCCGGAATTGGTAAAAATATCAGTGGCAGCGACCGGTATTTTTTGCCCGGTACCTTCAACGATACCAAAGAAAAATTAGAAGCGGAAGGAATACAATGTTTTTTGCAAAGCGGCGAAGGCATCACCACTCAAACCGACCTCGTTGTTGTGTCAACGGCTGTAGAAGACACCGTATATGAAGTACAGAAAGCAAAAGAATTAAATATCCCCATCATCAAACGTTCGGAGCTGCTGGCAATAATTGCAGCCAGTAAACGAACCATCGCAGTGGGCGGCACATCGGGCAAAAGTACCACCAGCGCTATGTTATTTGATATTTTGCAGTATGCCGGTTTACATCCAAGCATCATCAGCGGTGCTGGTTTGGTAAGCATTATTAAGGGGGGAAGAATTGGTAACGCCAAAGTAGGTGCAGGGGAGTGGCTCGTAATAGAAGCCGATGAAAGTGACGGCTCTATTGTGCAATATCATCCCGAAGTTGGCTTGCTATTAAACATCGATAAAGACCACCAAGAGATTGATGAACTGATGCATATTTTCGGCATATTCAGGAGCAACACAAAGCGATTGTTTGTGGTTAATCAATCCAATCATTTATCCAAACAATTATCTGCCAATTCGCAACAGGATTTTTCAACCGATGAAAATTCAACAGCAGGTTATGTAGCAAAAAACTTTAGCCAAAAAGGGCTCCGCATTCAATTCTCTATTGACCATTCACCATTGACCATTCACCACTTCACCCTAAACACCGTAGGTAAACACAACATGGAAAATGCATTGGCAGCGGTAGCCGTTGCCAACCAGTTGGGGGTTAACCTGGAAACCTGTGCAGCTGCTTTAAAAAACTACGAAGGTATTTACCGCCGTCACCAGGTTTTAGGAAATAAAAAGGGCGTTTGGGTAATTGATGATTATGCCCACAATCCTGCTAAATGTGCAGCTTCCATTGCAGCCTGCCAATACATTGCACCCAAAGTAATAGCGTGGTTTCAGCCGCATGGCTATGGTCCTACCCGTTTTTTGCGAAACGATTTTGTAAAAGAAATAGCCGCAGTTTTAAGGCCGGCAGATGAGATATGGATGAGTGAAATTTTTTATGCCGGAGGAACAGCTGTAAAGGATATTTCAGCCAATGATTTAATCACCGATATTCAGGCATTGGGTAAAAATGCTTTTTTTGTGGAAGACAGGCGTAATTTAATCGAATCTGTTCAATCCCATTTAACCAACGATTGTGTGTTGCTGTTGATGGGCGCTAGGGATCCAAGTTTGGAAATATTTGGGCTGGAGGTTTGGGAGAAGTTGTAGGTAAGTTTCGATATTTTTAAAGAATGAAAAAAATAATTGACTGAATTATCGACATAGTAAAGCTGCAAGTAAAACATTAATACAAACCTTGTAAAAATTGTGACCACCCTTATCATCAACATACTACAGCTCGTTAACGTAAGAGCCCAAAATGAACTACTGCGGGGTAATGCATTAGCGGAATTACCCGTTATTGAAAATGCCTTTCTGTTGATTGAAGATGATGTTATTGCCGACTATGGCAACATGTACGAACTGGAAATAAAAGTTCCGCAATTACCCAAACATATCATTAAAGCAGATGGACAATTTGTACTGCCGGCCTGGTGCGATAGCCACACTCACCTGATATTTGCGGGCAGCAGGGAAAATGAATTTGTCGATAAAATTAATGGGCTTAGTTATGCGGAAATAGCAGCCAAAGGCGGCGGCATTTTAAATTCGGCACAAAAATTAAATGATACATCCGAAGATGAACTTTTTAACCTTGCCTGGCAAAGATTATCGGAGCTAAGCAAGCTGGGCACTGGCGCTATCGAAATAAAAAGTGGCTACGGTTTATCAGTAGCGGGTGAGTTAAAGATGCTGAGGGTGATTAAAAAATTAAAGGAAAAATCGAATCTGGTAATTAAATCGACCTTCCTGGGAGCGCACACTTTTCCATTGCAATTTAAAGACAATCACCAGGGATATATAGACAGTATTATAAACGAAATGCTGCCGGTAATTGCAGCTGAAAAACTGGCAGATTATATTGATGTATTTTGCGAAACCGGCTTCTTTTCACCGGAAGAAATGGAAACCACCTGCCTGGCTGGCCGGCAATTTGGCCTGCATCCAAAGCTTCATATCAATCAACTGAATAGTATAGGTGGCATACAAAAGGCAATTGAATTAAAAGCCCTTTCTGTAGATCACCTGGAAACGATGACCGATAAGGATAT
>JANPNY010000717.1:0-7885 GCA_031427745.1 Chitinophagaceae bacterium
GAAGAATTGTATCCCTTAAGAAAACTAGATTCAATAGAAAAAAATGAGATGGCTTATTCTCCCATATTAGTTATTCCTGGATCAAACCCTAAAATTGCAATCACCGAATCTGACCTGGAAGATTATCCCGGTATGTTTTTATCCCCAACCGGTTCCTCTGGTTTAAAAGGAATATTTGCACCATATCCACTGGAAGAAAAAATGACAGCGGATCAATATCCGCAAATGCTGGTTACTAAACGGGCAGGTTATATTGCAAAGACAAAAGGTACCAGAAGCTTTCCCTGGCGTGTAGTAATTATTGCTGAGGAAGACAGGCAGTTGCCTTCGAATGATCTTGTGTACAGGCTTGGGTCGCCATCAAGAATTGGAGATCCATCATGGATCACCCCGGGTAAAGGAACAGATGAATGGATTATTAATGTAAACCTGTTTAATGTGCCTTTTAAATCAGGTATCAATACAGCGTCTTATAAATATTATATTGATTTTGCCAAACGTTTTGGCTTCTCACGGATTATGATGGATGCAGGATGGAGTGATAACCTTGATCTGTTTAAGATCAACCCGGATATCAATATGGATACCATCATTCAATATGCAAAGAAACATGGAATAAAAATAAGTATGTGGACATTGGCGCATACTTTAGACAGGCAATTAGACAGTGCTTTAGACAGGTTTAATAAATGGGGCGTAGATTATATCATGACGGATTTTATAGACAGGGATGATCAAAAGACAGTCAATTTTTATCACCGCATAGCAAAAGCCTGCGCAGATCATAAGATCATGCTCATGTTTCATGGAGCGTATCCACAAAAAGGATTTAACAGAACCTATCCTAATGACATAACCAGGGAAGCAGTGCTTGGTTCGGAATATAATATGGGAAGTGCTAAAGCTTCGCCGCCGCATGATGTTACATTGCCTTACACACGTATGCTTGCCGGTCCTTTTGATTATGAACCTGTGGTATTTAACAACGCCACTCAAAAAGGATTTAAGGCCATTGAAGGAATGGTAATGACACAGGGTACAAGGTGCCACCAATTAGCCATGTTTATAGTGTACGACAACCCTATGCAGATATTTGCAGGCAATCCTTCGCAGGCATGGCAGGAACCAAAGTTTACAGAATTGCTGGGCAGCCTGCCAACCACCTGGGATGAAACAATTATACTCGATGGTAAAGTGGGAGAATACATTGTAACTGCCCGTCAAAAAGGAACGCAGTGGTATGTAGGTGCCATGACCAATTGGTCGGCAAGAGATATTAAGATACCACTAGATTTTTTGGAAGAGGGTGTAAGTTACAAAGCAGTTATTTGTAAAGATGGTATTAATGCCGATCGATATGCAGCAGATTATACCATCATCGAAAACATCGTTAAAAAAAATGAAGTGTTGAATATTTATTTAGCACAGGGTGGAGGTTGCATGGTTCAATTTATAAAGCAATAAAAACTTACTGGTAATTGTATAAAAATCTGCACTGGGCTATACAGCTAAAAACGTAGCAGAACCCCCAGCTTACCTAAATAATTATATATGAAAATTGAAGAAAGATTTGCACATAAAATAGCCTTGGTAACGGGTGGTGCAACAGGCATTGGCAAAGGCATTGCCAGCAGGTTGGGTAGCGAAGGTGCCAGCATATTATTGTTTGATATCAATAAGGAATTTCTCGATGAAACCATTGCAGAATTTAAAGGGAATGGCATAATGGCAAAAGGCTACCAGGTAGATATCAGCAACGAGGAACAGGTAGCACGAGCCATAAAAGATGTTGAACAAGAATTTTTTAGTATTGATATTTTAGTAAATGCTGCCGGCATCGTTGGTCCAACAAGCACATCAATAACGGAGTACACAGCCACCGCTTTTGATGAGTTGTACCAGGTAAACCTAAAAGGCAGTTTTTTAATTACCAAATATGTATTACAAGTTATGAAGCAAAAAGGCAGGGGCAGGGTATTGTTGATTTCTTCCATGGCGGGCAAAGATGGCAACCCAGGGATGATTGGCTATACCACCTCAAAAGCAGGTGTAATAGGGTTGGTAAAAGGCGTAGCCAAAGAATTTGCCGAAACGGGTATTACCATAAATGGATTGGCACCTGCCGTAATAAAAACAGAGATGAATGACAAAACATCTCCCGAACAGATGGCTTACATGATGGCAAAAATTCCCATGAAGCGGCTGGGTACAATTGAAGAAGTAGCTGCTGTAAGTTGCTTCATTGTATCAGACGAAAACAGTTTTTCAACAGGCTTTATTTATGACATTTCTGGCGGCCGGGCCACTTACTAAAATCATTTTAAAAATCTGCTTAAATTACCGGATGAAACATGACTGGAAAAACCTGCTGATTGTTTGTTATGTATTTTTATTTACGGGGTCCATCATTTGTATGAATGATATTTTGCTGCCTTCATTAAAAGAAAGCTTTAACCTAAGTTACTTACAAGCTTCTTTTATACAACAATCATTTTATTTGGTTTACCTTATTTTTCCAATTCCCATCGCTTATTTTATTTCACGCTATGGATATAAAAAAGGGCTTATTACAGCGCTGCTTGTTTGCAGTATAGGTGCCGTGCTGTTTATTCCCGCCTATTTTGCAGCAAGTTACCCCTTGGCGTTAGCAGCAGTGTTTGTAATTTCTATTGGAGTAACACTTGTAAATGTAGCAGCTAACCCACTGGCCGCCCTGCTGGGTGATAGTTCGGGTATACATATCAGGGTAAATATTGTACAATTATTTAGCCGTATTGGCTATTCTGTTACACCCATTTTTGCTACTTATTTAATTTATGGAAAAAGCCGGCATGCTTCCTTTCATGTGCCTTATGTAGTGTTAGGTTCGGGTACAATATTACTGGCAGTTGCAATCTTTTTTTCTGCATTTCCAGCTATGCGACCGGGTTTACTGAAAGGGTTTTCTATTGGTACAATTGTAAAAGGTGCCCGCCAATATCCACAATTATTTTGGGGTGCCATCGTCATGTTTTTTTATGTGGGAGCCGAGGCAGGTACTGCAGGTTTTTTTATTAATTATTTACAAGCAGTAGCCGGTTTTAGTACGCAGCAAACAGCTCAATATCTTACCTACTATTACATTGCATCTACAGTAGTTTCGTTCGCCGGTATTTACCTGTTAAATTATTTTTCGCCGGGTAAACTGGTGGCTATTTTTGGCATGGGAATGTTGTTGATGTATTTGCTGGCAGCATTTACCACTTCTAATTTAAATCCATTTTACCTGTTGGGGTTAGGGGCTTTTATTTCCATCATGTTTCCATGTTTATTTAGCCTGGGTATTGAGGGTACCGATGGCTTTACTGAAAAAGGTTCGGCACTTATTAATATGGCTATTGTAGGGGGTGCGGTGTTTCCTCCATTGCAAGGGTTAATGGCAGATGCTGTTGGCGTGCAAAAAAGTTACCTTGTACCCTGTTTGTGCTTTGTGGTGGTGGTGGCTTATGGTATATTTTGCCACCAAAGAGTTTTAAAGCCGTGATTTAAAAAGTAGTAAACTAGTTGCTGTCAATAAATTTAAAAACCTTTACCGCTTGCCTAAAAACTATACTTATTTGCCAGTTAGAATGGGTAATTTTATAGCACTTCAATTAACAGTTTAACGTTTTTGTATGAAGCCTCAATTGCACAAATTACCTTTAATTAATAATACCTCTTTTTTATACGATCAGCTACATTGCAAATATTTTGATAAGCCCTGGCATTTTCACGAAGAATACGAACTTGTATTGATTGATAAAGGCAAAGGAACCAAGTTTATTGGCGATAAAGTGGGTATGTTTACTGATGGCGACCTGATGCTGATAGGTTCCAACATTCCGCACTTGTTTCGCAACCACGAGGAGTATTACCAAAACAACCGGCGGCTGCAAGCATCTTCTATCTTTATACATTTTACAGAAGATTTTTTGGGAGAGCAGTTTTTTAAAGTCCCGGAATTGAAGCAGGTATATAAATTGCTGAACAATGCTTCTTTTGCTTTACAGATACATGGAAGAATACGCAAGTGGATTATTGGCAAATTAAAAGAAATGGAAACTTTAAGTGCTGCATATCGCCTACTTGGTTTAATGGAAATTTTAATACGGCTATCAGAGAGCAAAGAAATTAAACCTTTTTTATCAAACAGTTTTATTGCAGATAACCGAATAAGCGTCCAATCTAATCTACAACAGGAAACAGAGCGTATTCACAAAGTATTTGAATTCATCATAAAAAATTATAAACAGGAATTGAACATGCAGGAAATTGCCTCTATGCTTAACATGAGTTGTGCCTCATTTTCCCGATATTTTAAGCAGCATACCCGTAAAAATTTTTCATCGTATGTTACTGAAATCCGCATCAGTCATGCTTGTAATCAATTGATGCTGGATAATGAAAGCATTAACCAAATAAGCTATAGTAGCGGCTTTGAAAACCTCTCCAATTTCTATCGCCATTTTAGAAGAATAACTGGGGTACTTCCAAAAGATTACCGAAAGCGGTTTCAGCAAATTAGCAGCAATGTTTCCTGAAGAATTGGAAGGAAGATATAATTATAGTTCCGGCGTGCTATATAAAATATTACCCTTCACTTTTATTTCAACCGGCACCAGGTATTTTAATAAAGCAGCTGTGTTGACAGTAATGCCAAGCCCAGGCCCTTCTGGAATATGGATGTACCCATTTTCATCAGGTTTTATTTTTTCATGGCTAATATCTAACGCCAATGATTTTAATTCAACCGGGTATTCACTGATAAAATGTTTTTCCAGCCCGGCGTAAGCCTGCAACGAAGCACTCAGTGCAAGGTGCGATGTAAAAGTATGGTTAACATAAGTTACTCCGCTTTTAGACGATAGATCTGCAACCCTTTTGGCAACTGTAATACCCCCAATTCGGCCAGCATCAATTTGAATAAAAGTAAGGCCAGCATTTTCAATCATGGCCTGTGCTTGCACAAAATTATTACAGCCTTCGCCACCAGCCAATGCAACGGAAGGTTTTTGTATAGATAGTGCCAGGTAAGATTGAAGGGTCATATTAAAAAATGGTTCTTCCAACCAAAAAGTATTTACTTCTCTCAAAATATTTAAACGCATGGCGGCTGTTTTTACATCTTCGCCCCATGCGGTGCCGGCATCAATCATCAAAAAACCATCCTTTCCAAAACCGTGCCTCGCAGCCTGCAATTGTTCCCTATCGTGGTTAAGGGTTAATTTACCAAAAGGGCCCCATCCAAACTTTACCGCCTTATACCCAGCCATTCTGGTGTTAACTGCTTTTTGATAAGTTTCTTCGGGGGTATTTCCAAATAACTGAGAGGCATAGGGTAATTTAGGATAGGCTTTTTTATAGCCTGCTAATTGGTACACCGGCTCACCGGTAATCTTACCCAATAAATCCCATAAGGCAATGTCGATGCCAGACAAGGTATGGTCTGCCTGTAACAGATCTAAAGAGTTTTCATGCACCAAATCTGATATGTGCTGAATGTCGCTAACAGCATTGATGGCGTGGCCTTCTATTGAATATTTTAGTGGCTTACAAGCACTATGAGACATAGGGCAAACATAGCTGGCTATACTGGTAAGCGGTGATGCTTCACACTCACCCCAGCCCTCGTAGCCTCCGGCTCTTATACGCACCAACAGGGCATCCTGACTACCATCGCCTATATCGAGTACCTGAGGCATGCTCAGGTAAAAAAAATCTACGGCTTCAATCTTCATTCTAATTAAATTTAAAAAGTAATGGTTAATCCACCATCTACTGTTATTATTTGCCCGGTTATATAGGATGCATCTTTACCTGCTAAAAAAAATGCCACACTGGCAATTTCTTCCGGCTCTGCAGCTCTTCGCATGGGTAGATGATGCCCTTTTACATAATTGGTTTTAAACCATTCACCGTTCAGTTCGTTTTCACCATCTACCATGCTCATGGCCGTATTTACGAAACCTGGTGCAATGGCATTTACTCTTATTTTTTTATCAGCCAGTTCCACTGCCATAGATCGGCAAAATTGATTGATGGCTGCTTTTGCCATAGAATAACTACTTGCTCCTTGCTCGGCCCTTGTGCCATGGATTGAAGATATATGAACGATACTGCCTCCTTGCTGCATAAATTTGGCAGCAAGCCGGGTAGATTTTAAACAGCCATTAATCATGCAATCAAAAATATTTCTCCATTCGCTGATGGGCATTTGCAGTGCATCAGTTTTTGCTGAAAGGCCAGCGCAATTTACCAGCACCTGCACAGTTCCCCAATGTTGCCTGATGGCATTTTCACACTCTTGAATGGTTGTGTCTTCTGCATAACTGCCGGTTATAAATAAATGATTGCCAGGCGTAAGTATCGTTTGCAATTGTTGCAGTTTATTGCCCTGTATATCCAGAGCGCAAACCAGGTAGCCTTCCGCTGCAAAGCGAATGGCAGTGGCCTTTCCAATGCCGGAAGCGGCACCTGTAATTATAACTGTTGGTTGTTTCATGGATTGATAAATTGCTTTTTTTTACCGGCAAAAATGTGTACGGTAGTTGTTAATGTTTCCCCTGAATTTAGCATTGCCGACTGTTTTATATCAATTGCATCATTCACACTCATGGGCATGTTGGTTCGGTTCCAAGATAGCGGTATAGTGATTTAAAAATCCACCATAGGAGGCAAAATACCATTGATAGGGAAAAACTTTTGTGTCGTAACTGTAACCAAAAAGTTGATCCTCTTCTGCAGATTGTAACATCATATTGCCGGTTGGGATATCATACAAATAAAAAAAATCTGTGCTGTTGTTTTTTGTCGGTACAACCCCTGCATCCGTATTTTCAATCAATGGCCATTTAAAGGGTTGCAATGTTTTATACCTGCTATAATCAAGATCAACCACCTGTCCGTTGATTGCTGAAGTTAATAATTTATCGCCAGGTTCAATGCGAAGAGCAGCATGTAATTTCCATAAAAAGTGGCGCCTTTTACTGCTAATGTTTTTTATAGTGTACCAAAGTGTAATAACCGGTTCATTAGGATTTAGCGTTAGGGTTTTAGTATATGCTAAATTGCTAAGTGGTAATATTCCAAAAACGGTAATTGAGTTTTCGTGAATACTGTATTGTAAGTGGGTAGTCCAAAGCTCTCCATGATCGGGATAGTTAATACCATCAATAGTTTCAGGCATATCATTTGGTATAAGCTCATCTACTCCACCTATAAAATTTGAATCATAATCTGCACCCGGCATATTGGGTTTCAATGGAAGTTGATTATTTAACCAAATAAATTCTTTCTTAAGTTTTTTATTAAACACACTTAATAATTTCCCTCCCAATTTCGGTATGATTGAAACTTTAAGATGATCATTTTCAATTATTAAAATTTCGACCCCGTTTATTAAATCTTTAGCAATAATAGTCATCGAATACACTGGTTTTATTATTAATGCAGGGTATTAGCCTAATGAGATTATTTACGATTAAAATTATTAATGTGCCTCTCAATAAAATTATTCTAATTAAACGAATAAGTATACTTTTTTAACATCTTAACGGTTTAATAGTTCCCCCTCAATTCGATAGAATTTTGCAAGGGGTTCCCCAAAAAGGTCTGTGATGATCTTTAACTATTTTTCATTTTTGTCACTTCCTCTGCTGATTACGAATTTAAAAGAGATTGGAAATACGGCTTGATTTAACTGAAATGCAATTTCGATAGGTTAAGAAATACCATCCGGGAGATAGAATCTACCTTTAGAATATTAAAAACAGATTTAGACCTGCGCCCCATTTATCATAAAAATGATAACTCCACCATGGCGCACCTGCATTTAGGATTACTGGCCTATTGGTTGGTAAACACCATA
>JANPNY010000718.1:0-3595 GCA_031427745.1 Chitinophagaceae bacterium
GCGGAGTTGCAGCAATAGAAAAACTTAATAATACAAAAGCAGCTTTACTGTACAATGAAATTGACAATAATCCTTTATTCAGGGGTACAGTTGTAACGGAAGACAGAAGCGAAATGAATGTTTGTTTTGTAATGAATAATGCAGCATTAGAAGAACCTTTTTTAGCCGCAGCTAAAGCAAATAATATCGTGGGCATCAAAGGACACAGGCTGGTTGGTGGTTTCAGGGCATCCCTGTATAACGCACTACCAATTAGCAGTGTACAGGTACTGGTAGATACCATGCAGGGTTTTACAAAACAATATGCCTGATAACAATTTCATTCTTTATTTCTAATTAATTTTCCATGGTTACTATTAATCCCTTTAACGCATTGCGGCCCGAAGCACAACATGCTAAAAATGTAGCATCAAGACCTTATGATGTGCTGAACAGCAAAGAAGCTAAAATTGAAGCACAAGGCAATCCCTATAGTTTTTTACACATCACCAAAAGTGAAATAGATTTGCCGGAAGATACGGACATTCACGCCCAACTGGTATATGATACAGCCAAAGAAAACCTGGATGCTTTTTTAAGCCGCAATGTGTTGTTCCGGGAAAGCAAACCATGCTATTATATTTACCAGCTTATCATGAATGGTAAAAGCCAGACTGGTTTGGTTTGCGGCAGCAGTGTAGATGATTATGAAAATGATTTGATAAAAAAGCATGAATTTACCAGGCCGGAAAAAGAACAGGACAGAATTAACCATATTAAAACAACCGGTGCCCAAACCGGTAATGTTTTTCTGGCTTACAGAAATGTGACCGAAATAGATGCGGTAATCAATAACTGGAAAAAGGATAAAAACCCGGTGTACGACCTGTTGGCTGATGACAAAATTCAGCATACAATCTGGATAATAAATGATGATGCAGCGATTGCAAAAATCAGCAGGTTATTTTCAGAAAATGTGCCTTGCACCTATATTGCAGATGGCCACCACAGAGCAGCTTCTGCAGCTAAAGTGAGGCAAGCTCTCGGGAAAGCCGCCCCGGAGGGTGCGGATATTTTCCTCACTACTTTGTTCCCATCCGATCAGCTTTATATAATGGATTACAACCGGCTGGTGAAAGATTTAAATGGCTTAAGCACTGGCGAATTGCTCGATAAACTGGCTGATAAATTCACAGTAGAAAAAGCTGAAAAAGCATTCTCCCCTGCCAGCTTGCATGAATTTGGTTTGTACCTGGATAAACAGTGGTACAAACTGGTTGCAAAACCAGGTACGTATACAAATGACCCCATTGGTATATTGGATGTAAGCATTTTACAGGAAAATTTATTAGCACCATTGCTTAACATTAAAGACCAGCGTACAGATAAGCGGATTGATTTTGTTGGTGGCATACGTGGATTGGCTGAGTTAGAAAAAAGAGTGGATAACGGTGAAATGGCACTTGCCGTAAGCCTGCACCCGGTTAGTATTCAACAATTATTTGATATTGCAGATAGTGGCAATGTAATGCCACCTAAAAGTACCTGGTTTGAACCTAAGTTGAGAGACGGACTACTTACCCATTTGATAAAAGATTAAAAGCTGAAAAATATTTACCATACAGGAAAGAGTTGTTTTTATTAACAGCTCTTTTTTTATCTTTAGCAAAATGAAAAAATACTTATTTGCAGCAGTCGTTGTTTTATTGAGTCACCTCAATGATAGTTACGCCCAAACAGCGACCGAACTTAGGGAAACAGCAAGGTCTTTTTTGCAACAGGCAGATTATGCCAATGCAGTGTTGGTGCTTAACAGGGCTGCACAAATGGAACCTGCCAATATTGAGATTGCCAAAGATCTTTCCCTGGCTTACTATTTTCAAAAAGACAACCTGAAAGCTTTAGAAACGATAAAACCTTTGCTTGACAGGGAGGACGCAGATGACCAGTGTTACCAGATTGCCGGAAATATATATACCCAGTTGGAACAATTAAAAGAAGTTGAAAAATTATACCGGAAAGCTGTTAAAAAATTCCCTGACAGCGGCCCTATGTACAATGAGTTGGGTGAACTTTTATGGGCACAGCAAGATTATGAGGCAATAAAACTATGGGAAAAAGGAATTGAAATGGACCCCGGCTATTCTAAAAACTATTACAATGCCAGCAAATATTATTATCTCACAACCGATAAAGTCTGGAGCATACTTTATGGTGAAATATTTATAAACATAGAACCAATTGGCAACCGTACACCCGAAATAAAAACAATCTTACTGGAGAGTTATAAAAAATTATTTGCCGAAGCAGATATTACCAAAGCAAGCAAACAGCCCACTGCATTTGAAACTGCTTTCTTACAAACCATGAATAAACAAAGTGCGGTTGCAGCCGCTGGTATCAATACAGAATCGCTTACCATGATAAGGGCACGCTTTATATTAGACTGGTACCAGGCTTTTGGTGCTAAATATCCTTTCCGTATGTTTGAACAACACCGCCAATTATTGCAGGAAGGAATGTTTGAAGCCTATAACCAGTGGGTGTTTGGCCCGGTGCAAAACTTAGCCGCTTATCAAAACTGGACAACTGTTAATGCCACTGAATACAATGAATTTATGCGTTTTCAAAAAGGCAGGGTATTTAAAATACCGGCAGGTCAATATTATCATTAACTGCATTTTAAAAAGCAGCAACCCTTTTTACCCATCCAGTTTTATATACCATTTCGGGTAACAGGGATGGTTTATTTATTTAACTTAGATGCAGCATGCCATGCAACTAAACTGAATTTTATTTTATACCAACATTTGTTGCCGTTAATTTACTCAAAGCCTTTGTGGCTACTTTGGTAAAGACCGACTTAAAGTAAGGAGCGGTAATTACTAAGATTAAAAATGTTTACTTTAAACTTTTAAAGAACGATTGCTATGAACGAAAACTCAAGAATTTTTGATTTCCTACAAAATCAGCTAGACAAATTTCCAAAAGCCGATATGCTTAATTGCAAGGTTAATGGAGAATGGATTCCCGCCAGCACACAACAGGTTAAAGATACCGTGGATCAGTTGAGTGCAGGACTTTTATCGATGGGCATTGGTGGGCATGATATGACCGTCGAAAACCAGGATAAAATTGCCCTCATCAGCAAAAACAGGCCAGAGTGGATAATACTTGATTTAGCCTGCCAGCAAATTGGTGCATTACTCTGCCCTATTTATCCTACCACCAACATAAATGAACTGGAATTTATTTTTAACGATGCTACTATCAAACTGGCTTTTGTAAGCGGAGCCGATATACTGGCAAAAGTAGAAAATATAAAAAGCAGGGTACCTACTTTAGAAAACATTTTTGCATTTGATGAATTATCCGGAGCAATTTTTTGGAAGGAAATTATCGCTGCAGCAACTGCTGCTGATGTGAAAAAACTGGCAATTATAAAACAATCCATTTTACCGGATCATTGTGCTACCATCATCTATACATCTGGCACAACCGGCTTTCCAAAAGGTGTAATGCTGAGCCATAAAAACATTGTTTCCAACGTACTTAACTCAGTAAATAGCTTTCCATTTGAAGAAAAAGTAAATGCAAGGTCATTGAGCTTTTTACC
>JANPNY010000719.1:0-8425 GCA_031427745.1 Chitinophagaceae bacterium
AAAACATCCACCTGCCAATGTACCCTTGATATAATAGGTATTGGCAGTAGCTGTTGTTGGTGTTGCGTATGGTATAGTTGCTGCTGCATCTGTCCAATAAGTGAATGTTAATCCGGCCGTTGAGCCTGCTGTAATGGAGGCAGCTGTAAGGTCAACTGTACCTGTACCACAGACAGCGGCAGGGTTTGTTATTACCACTGTTGGTGATGGAATAGAGCTTACAACTACCGGTTTAATATCAAAGCATCCACCACCTAAAGTACCCTTGATGTAATAAGTATTTACGGTAGCTGCTGTTGGTGTTGCGTATGGAGTGGTTGCAGCTGCATCTGTCCAATAGGTAAATGTTAATCCGCCAGTGGAACCAGTTGTAATTGTTGCAGCCGTTAAGTCTGCGGTGCCTGCGCCACAAACAGAAGGATTTGAAATCGCCAGTGTTGGAGCCGGTAAACTGCTTACCACCACGGGCTTAATATCAAAACAACCTGCAGGAGAAGTTCCTTTAATATAATAAGTATTGGCAGCGGCTGTTGTTGGCGTAGCATATGGAATGGTTGCTGCCGCATCAGTCCAATAAGTGAAGTTTAACCCGGCTGTTGAACCAGCAGTTATTGCAGCAGCAGTAAGATCAGTAGTGCCAGCGCCGCATACAGAAGGATTGGTAACTACCATAACCGGAATTGGATTAACAGTAACATTTATTGTTACGGGATCTCCAACACAACCACTGGAATTAGTTTCTATAACTTTTAAAGTAGCAGTACCTACACTTGTCCAGTTTACTGAAATTAAATTGGGAGTAGCACCTGCTGTAATGGTGCCATTACCAGTTGTTATAGGTGTTATGGTCCATGCGTACGTGGAGCCTGCTGTCAAGACAACACCATATGGCTCTGTTGCATTAAGACAAACCTGGTGGTCGCCTGTATTGGGGTAGGGCTGCGCCATTGCTTTAGTACCGCTGATTAATAGCAGCAGTATAAAGCCATATTTTATTAGCAGATTTTTTGGTTTCATATTTGTTGTTTTTATTAAATGCAGATAATTTTTCGTTACATTTTTCATTCCGATTTTTTTGGGAGGTGGAAAAAGATGCTTGATAAATTTTTTCCCTATCAATGCCTGGGAAAGTAGCATCAGCCTCAAATACTGCAGCAGGTAAAGTAAAAAAAATCCGATGCCGGCATCCTGCTTTTTTGATTTGTATTGATGGATAAAATTTTTCATAATCGGCAATATTATTAGTTATGATAAATTATTATAGGTGATGGTTTTGGGTTAACCGTAATTGTTAATGTAGTTGTTGTTGCACACAATCCTGCAGTTGGTGTGAACGTATAAGTTTTTGTTGCAGTATTATCCAACGCAGGGCTCCATGTGCCTGTAATTCCATTTAAAGAAGTTGTGGGCAAAGCAGCTAATGCAGCGCCAGCGCAAATTGAAGTCACGGGGTTGAATGTTGGAGTAACATTTGGGGTAACTGTTATTGTTAGCGTGGTTGTTGTAGCACACAATCCTGCAGTTGGTGTAAAAGTATAAGTGGTGGTTGCAGTGTTACTCAATGTCGGGCTCCATGTTCCTGTAATTCCATTTAAAGATGTTGTGGGCAAAGCAGCTAATGCAGCACCAGAACAAATTGCAGTTACCGGGTTAAATGTTGGTGTAATAGTGGCACCAATAGTTGTGACTGTTTCAATGACGGAGTTGGAACATCCCATTGTGTCTTTTACTGTAATGGTGTAGGGGCCAGGTGCTAAATTCAAAAAGATGTTACTTGACTGGAATGTCGTGCCGTCTTTGCTATAAGAGAGTATTCCCGTTCCACCTGTTGCAATTGCAGTAATAGTACCGTCATTCAATCCGCAGGAAGCAGGGGAAGAACTTGCCGTTACTGTTGTGCCTGGTAAATTCAATACTGTTACTGGTATTGTTTTTATACAAAGATTGGCATCTCTTACGTATAAAGTGTAACCAGCTGCAGGTACTGCTGTCAATACGTTACCAGCCTGGTAGGTTATTCCGTCCCTACTATATTGCAATGGCACGGCACCGCCGGTTGCAGTAGCAATAATGGTACCATTACTTAAACCACAAGCTGCATTTATTACCACCGCAGTAAGCGTTTGAGGGCCGTTAATATTCCCCACTAATATTGCTTTGGAAGCAATACAGCCGCTTACATCTTTAACTATTACCGTATGAGTACCGGGTGCCAGTGCAGTTAATATATTGCCTGGCTGAAAAGTTGTTCCTCCATCGCTGCTAAATTGGTAGGGGGGCGTGCCTGCTGTTGCAGTTACGGTAATACTTCCATTTGCATTGCCACATTTTGCAGCAATGCTGGTGCTTGTAAAAGTTGCTGCACTTATATTTCCTACTGAAACTCCGGTGGTGGTAATACAACCCCTGTCATCTTTAATAGTAACGGTATAAAAACCAGCGGCCAATCCATTGAAAATATTACTGCTTTGAAAAACAGTTCCGTTTATGCTAAAGGTATAAGGTGAAGTGCCGGAAGAGCCTGTCGTGATAATACTTCCGTCATTTTTGTTGCAGGTGGAGGCAATTGTAAACGCAGTAACTTTTGGCAGTGGTGCGGCTGTAATGGTAACTGGAATTACGTTAAAACAATTGTTGGCATCTTTCACGTATAAATTATAATTTCCGGCAGCCAGGCCAAAAAATAAATTACCTGCCTGAAATGCAAAACCATCAATGCTATATTTTAATGGTGCTGTACCACCGGTACCAGTAGCTGTAATACTTCCATTATTTAATCCACAAGAAGTTGACGCAAGGGACGCTGTAACATTCGGGCCTGTAGGATTTGTAATGGTTATGTCTTTTGAATTGGTGCAGCCTGTTCCATCCTGAACAGTGATGGTATAAGTGCCGGAAGGAAGGCTGGTAAAATCACCGGTTGATTGAAAAGTACTGCCATCAATACTAAATTCCAATGGAGGAGTACCTCCGGTTCCCAATGCAGTGATGGTGCCATCATTCAGTGCACAGGTGCCATTGGTTTTTGTAATACTTAGTGATGGACCGCCTATCGATGGAACGATTACTGTGATAGTATCCAAACAACCACCCGGATCTATTGGCGGACCGGAATTAAAGCTTTCATCATCAGACAATATAAAAGTGTACGTGCCGGCAGCTAATCCTGTAAATGTAGTGCTGGGGTCAAATGTTATCCATGGCCCTCCAATGCCGCTGATGCTTGCATGATAGGGTGTGTTAGGTCCTATACCAGTTAGTTTTATTGTACCATTACTTGTACCACATGCAGTACCAGTAACAACGGCCGATGCGGTGGAGTTTACAGCAATGCCAATAGTTACAAAAATTGTTTTGGTACATCCGCTTGCATCCATGGCTGTTACAGCATGTGTGCCTACCGGAACATCAAGGAATAGTTGCGTGCTATTAGGTATAAAAGGCCCAAAGTCTAAACTGAATGTACAGGCACCACAGTTGGCCCCATTAACACGAGGGTTGGTTATTCTTCCAAGACCCCCATTACAGATATAAGCACTTTGTGCTGTTACCGTAAAGGTTGAAATGCCGGGGCCGGTTCCTACATTTGTTATTGTTATAGCCTGGGTGGCTATGCAATTGGTTGCGTCCTTTGCATAAACAGTATAGGTGCCGGCAGCCACATTAATAAATGTATCGGATGGCTGATAGGTAATGCCATTGATGCTATAACTTAATGGTGGTACACCGCCGCTGCCAGTTATAAAAATTATTCCATTTGCACTTGTACAAGTGGCATCAACTGTAGTAACACTTATTGCTGTACTGGATGCAGAAGCAATTACGCCAGGGCTGGTTACAATACATCCATTTACATCTTTTACATATACTGTATAATTGCCGGCAGGCAAGCCGTTAAAAATATTGCTTGCCTGGTAAACTGTTCCATTGACACTGTATTGCAATGGGGCAACACCGCCGGTTGCAGTTGCTGTAATCACACCATTTGTTGTATTGCAGGAGGCGGTAATAGTACTAACATCAAGGCTTAGCCCGGAAGCATTATTAACATTTACGGTAGTGGTGCTTTCACATCCGCCTGCATCTTTTATGGTGATGGTGTAAGTGATGTTGGGAGCCAGCCCGGTAAAAATATTACTGGCTTGAAAGGTGGTGCCATCTTTACTGTATTGATAAGGGCCTGTGCCGCCGCTTCCTATTGCAGTAATGGTTCCATCATTTGCACTGCAAGAGGCTGCTGTAGATACTGCTGTTACTAAAGGCCCTGCAGTATTTGTAACCACAATGGCAAATGCAGCAAAGCATCCGAGTGCATCTTTTGCGTACACAACATAACTGCCGGCGGCTAATCCGGTAAAAACATTACTACCCTGAAAAGCAAATCCATCAATGCTGTATTGATAAGCAGGTATGCCGCCGCTGGCTGTGGCAGTAATACTTCCGTTGCTTGCATTGCAGGAGGAAGAAACAGCTATTGCTGTTACTGCTGGCCCATTGGTACTTGCAACTGTAACGCTCACAATGCCTGTGCAACCAGTAAAGTCTTTTACAGAAATGGTATAAACACCCGCAGCCAGGCCTGTAAATATATTACCGGATTGATAGGTTCCTCCATTAATACTGTACTGCAAAGGCGCTACACCTCCGGTTCCTGTTGCTTTAATCGTGCCATTTACATTGCTACAGGCGGCCGGGGTACTGGTAGCTGTTACTGTTGGTGCAGGTGTATTAGCAATTGTAACTATAGTGGTTTTAATACAACCATTGGCATCTTTCACCGTAACTGTATAAGCACCAGGTGTAAGATTGGTAAATATATTAGCTGCCTGAAAAATATTTCCATTGATGCTGTATTGCAAAGCCCCTGAACCGCCACTTCCAAAAGCGGTGATGGTGCCATTGTTATTACCACAGGTAGCTGCTGCGGGGATAGCCGTAATTAATGGCGATGCAGAACTGGTGATTTTAACAATTGATGCATTGATACAATCTGCTGCATCTTTTACCTTTAAAGTATATTGGCCTGTGAGCAAACCGGTGAAGAAATTTCCACTTTGATAAGTAATACCATTATCAATACTGAATTGATATGGAGCGGTGCCGCCTGTGGCATTGGCGGTTACAGTAGCGTTGCTACTGCCACAGTCTGCATTTACCTGGGTAAAAGTTAATGCAGGTCCGTTGCTGTTTACTATAGTAACTATTGTTGAATTGGGGCAACCTCCGCCATCTTTTACAGAGACTGTATAAATTCCCGCAGCCAGTCCGGTAAAATTTCCGCTTGCCTGGAAACTGCCTCCATTGATATTATAAGTGTAAGGACCTGCAGTTCCGGAGCCAGTTGCAGTAATGCTTCCAGTACTTGCTCCGCAGGTTGTATTTACTTGCGAAATGCCTAGGGTTGGTGCAGGAATAGTAAATGTGGTTGATGCCTGTGAACCACTGCAGGCAAGATTGATGGTTGCAATAACTGAATACGAAGTGTTTGGAGTTATCCCGGTGAAAATGCCTGTAGTATTGCTGGCAATTTGTATACCACCAGTGAACAAAGTATAAGTTACAATAGAACCTGCTGTTGGTGTTGGGCTAACCGAAGCCGTTGCGGTATTGGTTGCGCAATCAGGAACAACATTTATAGTATAGAAAGTATTGGGGCAATAGGCTGAAATGTCAAATGACGCAACAAAGCCATCACCGCTGGCATACAATAATTTTTTTGCTTCATCATATGCCAGGTCATATACATGCTTTCCTGCGAAACCGGGAATGGTAATATCTGTGGCTGCTGCATCATTAAAAGTGCTGCCGTTAAATTGATACACTTTAATGTTCCCATTTGCTTCGCCAACAAAAACATTGTCACATGCATCAGCAACGATACCTCCCTGCATAAAAGCAGTATTGGCTGTAATAAGCGGTGTCCCGGTTCCAGCACCAGTGTTTTTATCAAAAGCTTTTAAATTTTTCCCATCCCAGTAATACAGGTAAGAAGCATTTACACAAAGCATATTGGCAGAATTGTCCACCAGGGTCGGCCCAAGGTAAGGCCGGTTTGCAGCTTCACTTACGGTGTTAAATCCTGAAGACACATTCCATGCAATAGAAGCCGCACTGTAGGGCGCTGTATTTTTATAAATTTTATTGCTAATGGAAGGAGTGCCAAATAATGAGCCGTAAATACTATACATATCATTATTAGCTGGATCAAAAACAAAATCTGCAATGTCCTGTGCCCATCCACTTGCTCCCGTATAGGGAATACCTGTTACATTTAATGAAGTTACGACTGTGGATGGTGGTGCAAAAACCCCGAAGTTGATATTGGAATTAATGCCACCTCCTGCAATTAATATTTGGGGTGAGCCATTGTTACAATTCCAAAACATTTTCCAGGCTTCTGTAAAACTGCCATTGGCAGTGGTTATATAATTATCATACAAACCTGTTGTACTTATCCTGATAACCCTGAAACCGGTTGGATAAATGAATCCCTGGCCCATATAAATATTGCCGGTTGGTTTTTCCACCATCCAACCACCATAATAACTATTAGAATTCCATGAAGGGATGGTTAATGAGCCATTAAAAGTCCATTGCAAAACTCCGGTTGCATTAAATTTTGCCAAACTAAATGCGGTAGCCTGCGAACCACCGCCTGTTACATAAATATTCCCGGCATAATCATAATTCACATCTTTTGCTTTACCTGCATTTAAACCTAACAGGTTACCAGTTGTAGTTACAAAGGGATCAATGATGATAGCTTTTGTATGATCGTAATCCTTTGGAAAAAAAAAGCTCACTTCATTATCGGCAATTTTATAATTGGTATTTACTTCAGCAATTTTTTCACGGTGCAAAATATTTCCATAATAACTAACAGGGGCAGCTGCTGAAATATCTTCAATATCTGAACGAATTACTAACCTGCCTTTATTACCTGCATTGATATGCTTTACATCACCGCCGATTTTTAGCTTCACTAAATTTAAATCTGCACCTGGCTTTGCAATCACACTGTATTCAAAGCCTTTATCGGCATTATCCGGGAAAGTATAAACAATATCAATACCCGGGTAAATATTTTTGTACGTAATTTTTTTATAACCAAATGCTTTCTTTGACAGCATTCCATAAGTATAATAAAACGCTGTTTTATTTTCTGCAGCTATTTCAACATCGGGGTTGGCACCTGCCCATTCCATGGTGACCACCCTATCGGTTATTTTATTTCTTCTTTCGATTTCTTCTTCTGGGAGGCCTTGCTTTTCTAACCGCTCTTTTTCCAGGTGAGTAATTTTCTCTATTTTTCTTTGCAGGTGAATGAGCCCTTTTGATGTAAATAGTACAGGCATGTTGAAACCTTCAAAACCGTATTGGATTGCACCCATATTTTCATAGCCTATCAGCTTTGTTCCATATTGTCCGATATTTTCAATAAAAACATTGACACTTTCGAATGACTGTTTCAGGTCATTTATTGCTTCAGGAGAAATTATCCCTGGTGATTGTGCAAAACAAGTGAAGGCCAAACCAAGCAGAAGTAATTGACAGGTAAGGTAGGAATATAATTTTCGGTAATTATTTTTGGGTCTCACTAAGCATTTTCTATGTCTTATAAAGCTATTAAATAAATGGCAATAATCAAATTATTGTCGTTGACTGAATAATTGCTTGAACTGATTGGCACAAAAGCAATGCTCAACTGTCAATAAGCCTTCAATATTGATTCTTGCTGCTGTTCTGTAATGTTTGCCTAAAACAATTCCTTTGCTGAAACATAACAATTGGAGGATAAACAGGTATAAATAACAAATCCATGTATTATAGCGGCATAAAACCTATATAATACATGGAATACCAGCATTGTACATAAAATGTAACCTTTACCCTATCTTATCTTCCAGCTCCATCACTTTTTCAAATACAACTTCATATTCTTTATTTAATGCAGAAAGTTCTGTAGTCACCGTGTTATAGGAAGCTTCAGTTTGTTGAAATTTATCTTTATTGTTATAACTTTCCGGTGCAGCCATTGCTGCTTCCAACTCTGTTTTTTGTTTGTTAAGTTGTGCAATTTTTTCTTCGAGCTGGTTAAAACGGTTTTTGTGCTTCTGGTATTCTTTTTTTAATTCCTTGTCTATATGAGCGTTTTGAACAGGTTGCTGAACTGGTAACTGCTCTTTAACAGGAGCCTTTTTTTCAACAGGTGCTTTAGTAGTTTCAGCTGCTTTTAATGCTTTGCTTCTTTCCGCTTCTCTTCTTGCTTTCCATTCTTCCCATTCTGCATAAGTGCCTTTAAATTCAACAATTTTATGATCTTCAATCTCCCAAATTTTGTTGGCTATTCTGCTGATAAAATACCTGTCGTGACTAACCAGTACGATGCTGCCTTCATACTTATTCAGCGCTTCAATCAATAACT
>JANPNY010000720.1:0-2165 GCA_031427745.1 Chitinophagaceae bacterium
AGAAAATTACCGAAATTAAATCAGAAAGGAACAAACAAATCATCTCGACTACCTGAACTGTATCGCTTTCACCGGTTGCACCTTCCTCACCAGTATAGAAGGAATCATCATCACCAAAAAGCAAACAACAAATGTTCCGGCGCAAATAAGGCCAATCTGCCACCATACTATTTTTACGGCGGCAGCACTCAGGTAATATGCTTCTTCGTTCAATTTAATAAAACCAGTGGCCTGTTGCAGCCAGAGAAGGCCCAATGCAAGTGCCGTTCCTATTACTATACCTGTGATGGTGATTAAAGCTGAATGACGGAGAAAAATTTTCTGCACCGTCCAGTCGGTAGCACCAAGTGCTTTAAGTACTCCCACCATTCTCACTCTTTCCAGCACTAAAATGATAAGGCAGGTGATCAGGTTAATGACAGCTACGATAACCATAAAGCCGATCAGTACATTCCGTGTTACATCCTGCATGTTCAGCCAATCAAAAATGTTTGGAGAAATATTTTTTACACTTACGGTATTCCAGGTGGATGGGAAATTATTCATTTCGTATATCTCATCTGCTTTTTCAGTTATTTTTTTATAGTCAGTCAAAAAAATCTCATAGCCACCTATTTCATCTTCCTGCCAATCGTTGAGGCGTTGAATAAGTTTGATATCACCGATGGCAAATGTTTTATCATATTCTTCAATGCCGACTTTAAAAATACCCGTCACGGCTTAAAATCATCAGGCAAGTGCCAAATAATTTTATTGTCTTTACCAAGTGCATTATTTTCGGCAACAGCCGCTATCAATATTATCATGAATCTGAATGATTTTAAAAATAATTTTATCTAACTACAGAGCAATTTTTGCCCGAATTGTTCCTTGCTCATCAATGTAATCCAAATGAACTGTTTGCAAAGTGTTTGCCAGCTCAGGATTCCAAGGCATTTTTATTTTTACATAATTTTCTGTAAAACCATGCATGTAACCTTCTTTATTTTCTGTTTCAAGCAAAACAGTTCTTGTTGCTCCAATTTGAGATTCATAAAAAACGCGTCGTTTTTTTACCGAAAGTCCGCGTAGCATTTTGCTTCGTTTTGCACGAACATTGGCGGGGACAACTCCGCTCATGTTTGCTGCCGCCGTATTGTCTCGTTCAGAATAGGTAAAAACATGCAAATATGAAATATCCATTTCAGCTAAAAAATGATATGTTTCTAAAAAATGTTCGTCGGATTCACCCGGAAAACCAACAATAACGTCCACGCCAATGCAAGCGTTTGGCATCACTTCTTTGATTTTTTGAACCCGCTCCGTATAAATTTCACGCAAATACCTGCGTTTCATCAATTTCAAAATATCATTGCTTCCCGACTGCAACGGAATATGAAAGTGTGGCACAAAAGTGCGACTTTTACTAACAAAATCTATTGTTTCATTCTTCAAAAGATTGGGTTCTATAGATGAAATTCGCAACCTTTCAATGCCTTGAACGGCATCCAGAGCCTTCACTAAATCCAAAAAAGTATGCTCGTGTTTTTTGTTTCCAAATTCGCCTTTGCCATAGTCACCAATGTTCACGCCAGTCAATACGATTTCTTTAATGCCCTGTGCTGAAATTTCTTTGGCGTTTTGCAACACATTTTCTAATGCATCCGAACGAGAAATGCCTCGCGCAAGCGGAATGGTGCAATACGTACATTTGTAATCACAGCCATCCTGAACCTTCAAAAATGCACGTGTTCGGTCACCAATGCTATAACTTCCAACATAAAAATCGGCTTCAGAAATCTCGCAAGAATGTATTTCGCCCATTCCGTGACTTCGCTCAGGGTGACTCACTAAATCATTTAAATAACTTGTAATCTTAAATTTTTCGGTAGCTCCCAAAACCAAATCCACGCCATCAACAGCTGCTAATTCTTCGGGTTTTAGCTGCGCATAACAACCCACTGCCGCAACAAAAGCCTTGCTGTTCAACTTCATTGCTTTGCGCACCATTTGCTTAAATTGCTTATCTGCATTCTCAGTCACGGAACAAGTGTTTATAACATAAATATCTGCAACTTGCTCAAAATCAACTTTTTCAAAACCTTCATCCACAAAATTTCGGGCAATAGTAGACGTTTCTGAAAAATTCAGTTTACATCCAAGTGTATAAAAAGCTACTTTTTTTC
>JANPNY010000721.1:0-65420 GCA_031427745.1 Chitinophagaceae bacterium
CAACGACATCATCAACCACCCCGATAACTTTACATTGTTTTTGCAGAGCAGCCCTTATTTGCGTTAGTTGCTGCTTATATTTAAGGCAACTTTTTATATTACAACCAACTCCTGGAACGCATCCGGCTGCAAATATTTAACTGCCAATTCTCTCAATTCTTCTGCAGAAATATTTTTTATGGTTTGGATGCTATCGTAAAAATATTGTTCATCCAGGTTATTTAAAAGAATGCTTTTCCATCGACCAATAATTTGAAAAGGGCCATCTAAATCACCCAGTATTATTCCAATAAGGTAATTGCGAACCAATAGCAATTCTTCCTCATCAATCAACTCTTCCCGTAGCACTTTCATTTCCTTGTAAATTTCCTCGATAGCGGCTTCGCATACCTCTTTACCGGCTTCGGTACTTATCATCCATGCTGTGGGGCCAAGGTGATTTTGTACATAGCTGTGTATACCATAGGTGTAGCCTTTTTCTTCCCTGATATTAGCCATTAGCCTGCTGCCAAAAAAACCACCGAAAACAGTATTGAGCACCATCACTTTTTGAAAATCCGGGTGATGCCGGTTGGGAAATGACCTTGCAATCCGGATGGCGCCTTGTAATCCTGTTTCATCATTCACAATTCGTTTCTTACTTCCGGTAACGGATTCCGGAACTTCGTTGAAAGATTTTTCGTTACCGGTATTAAATCCCTTATGATTTTTAAGGGGAAGCATTCCAAAGTTTTTATTCAGTTGATGTTCTATATCACCGGGTAGTTTGCCGGCAACAAAAATTACACAATTCCCCTCTACATAATATTGCTGAAAATGCTTTTTTAGTGCATCGGTAGTAAGTACATCGTAGTCTTCGGCTTTGGTGTATTTGCCATAAGGATGTTGTTCGCCATAGAGATAAGCATCAATAAAACGGTTGGCAACAAAATCGCATTTTTTTAAATTAACCGATAGCTTTTGTTTGCTGATTTGCTTAAATGTTGCCAGCTCTTCTTCACTGAACACAGCGTCTGTTATTATTTCTTTCAATACAGGAAGCAATACAGGCAGGTGTTTGCTTAATGTGTGCAACGATACGGTAGCTGTTTCATTATAACAGGCCCTTGTGCAGTACGCACCATAATAGTCAAAATGTTCATTAATTTGAAAAGCCGATTTTGTACTGGTGCCGTTTTTTAATAAATGATTGGTAGCTGCTGCAACGGTATGTTGAGTTTCGTAACTGTTACCGGCAAAAAACACCCATTCAATCTGCAATACCTCCTGTGTACCGGCATTAATGGCAAAAACTTCTACGCCATTATCGAGTACAAATTTGTCGCAGGGCTTTAAGTGTAAGTCAAATTCAATTGCATCTTTTATATGCGGAGCCTTGGTTCTGTTGAGCATTATTTTACGTCGGGTATTTAATTAAGTATTTATTTAAATGTGCTGCTGTGCGTTTTAATTTTCGGCAAAATAGTAAATGGTATTGCTGTTGTTGTTATCAAACACAATCCTTCCTTCGGCAATTAATTCGTCTGCTGTTACAGACTGGTATCTTTCCAATTCTGTATTCATCAAATTGGCGTCGCCCAACAGCTCATACATTGCAAGGCTGGTAGCACGGCTCATTACACTCATATCTTCAAATGCCATCATACTCTCCGTTTTATTTTTAACCTTTTGCAGTTCATCATCGGTGATGCCTTCATCCAGTAAACGTTTTATTTCTTCCAATACGGCTGCATCAGCAAGCTTCATATCTACACCTTCCACCAGCTTACCTTCAATAGAAAGTAACCCTGCATCGGTACTGCCATAATGAGAGCATTCGATATTACTAAACATCTTTTTTTCTTTTACCAAGGCCTGAAACAACCTGCTGGATCCACCTCCACCTAAAATTTCTGTCATCAAATCACATACATAATACCTGTTATCAAGCCTTGGATAAATATGCCATGTTTTGTATAAAGCATTGAGTGGCACTTTGGCATTTACCTCCAGGAGCCGGGGGGCTGTTTGCATTGGTTCAACCGGTACATTGCGGCGGTATTTTTCGCCTGCCGGAATGGGTCCAAACCATTTTTCTGCTAACCGTTTTACCTGTTCTACAGTTACATTGCCCGCCACCACTAATACTGCATTGGCAGGTGTGTAGTGTTTGGCAAAGAAATTTTTTACATCCTGCAACACCACATCTTCCACATGTTTCAATTCTTTACCAATTGTCATCCAGCGGTAAGGGTGAGTAGTATAAGCCAGTTCCCGCATTTTACTGGATGCATCTCCATATGGTTTGTTGATATAATGTTCTTTAAACTCTTCGCATACCACTTTGCGCTGCACATCCAGGCTTTTTTCGCTAAAAGCAAGGCTTAACATACGGTCACTTTCGAGCCAAAAAGCGGTTTCAATATTTTCTGCAGGCAGCTGGCAATAATAATTGGTAAGATCGTTGGTTGTAAAGGCGTTGTTTTCGCCACCGGCCATTTGCAGGGGTTCGTCGTAGTCTGGGATATTGATGCTGCCTCCAAACATGAGGTGTTCAAATAAATGTGCAAAGCCGGTTTTTTCCGGGTTTTCGTCTCGTGCGCCTACATCGTAAATTACATCAATAACCGCCATCGGCGTGCTTTTATCTTCGTGCACTATTACGCTCAACCCGTTGCTGAGTGTAAATTTTTCATATAGAATCATGCGGCAAAGATAAAGGGAGCAATATAAAACGGCGGGAACATTTTTAAGTCGGTATTTAAAATTTACCTGTTTAAACAGATATTGATTTCAGGATTAATTTTATCACAAAATGCTGATGGGTTTAACAACTATCTGCATCAATTCATCATTTCTTCTGATAAGTATTTTTATTTTTCCGGTAACATCCTGTAAAATGGTTTTGTATTGCATAATGTTGTTGCTGAAATTGTTGCCCACACCTAATACAATATCATTTGGTTTAAGCCCTGCTTTTTCTCCCGGTGAACCTACAGCAACATCATCAACTATAATAGAACCATCTACATAATACATCGCAATACCAGTGTAAGCATAATCAAAAGGCTCAAAAATATGGCTATTGGGTAAGATGTGGATTTCTCTTTGCGGGTAGTTAATAATAATATTAAAACGCCTTAATAAATCATTGCCTAACAACCCACCTACAAATGGATAGGATGTTACGTTAAAATCATCCTGAAATATAAACGTGGGCACGTTCCTGAATTTGTACCGGCCAATTTGAACCAACTTTACTACAGTAAGTTTCATATGTAATTTGCCCCCCATGCCCTCTGCCTGTGTTACAATTGTTTTTTTTCTTTTTAGTAATACACTGCTGTCATTGGCAAATGCTTCACTCATTAAAAAGCAAAGTCCTGCACCCGTGTCAAAATAAAAATTAAAATCAATTTTTCTTTTGTCTTTAATATGAACATTCTGGATGGGTAGGGTGGTAAAGGCTGGCCTTAATATAGTGCCATCCTTTGGATATTGTATTTCACCAGGAGTGTACACGTCAATTTTAAGACTGTCAAAATTCATTTTTACAATGTAGCGGCTAAAAAAACTATAACCTATAACACCATTAATTTTTTCTCCATAAACACTGGACAATACATCGTAATTGTTAATATGGAAATTGAGACGGTTTATTGTAAGGCCTTTAAAATGCAGTTGCTGGTTGTAAGCAAACCTCACCCTTCGTGCAGAACCCATGCCGGTGATAGTGGTATCAGATTGGCGGGAGGCGATTTGATAGTCTGCACAGGTGGAAGAATCAAGTGAAATACCGCCACTGCCCGTATCCAGAATAAAATTAAACGTATCCTTTATGTTGTTCAGTTGCGCCTGCACAATCATTACACCACCACTGTATTGTTTAAAAGAAAAACTGGTAATAAATTTTGCCGCTGGCAATGGCTTTAATAATTCCTGTGCTAAACCACTAAAAAAAAGGATTGATAAAAATAAGTTACATACAAAATACTTCATACTACAAGCTAATTTACTAAATATACAACCTAATGAATGTACTTTTGTTGTTTATTACTTAAACGGAATTATGAACAAAGAAGCATTATTAAAAAAGGCGCTCAACTTTGAATGGCTTACGGTTGAAGAAGGCGTTTTTTTATTTGAAAACGCTGCATTAACAGAGTTGATGTTTGTAGCAGATGAATTAAGGAAAATACAGGTGCCGCATGGCAAGGTAACCTGGATTATTGACCGCAACCTTAATACCACAAACGTGTGTATTGCCAACTGTAAGTTTTGTAATTTCTATCGCATACCGGGTCATCCTGAAGCCTATATTACGGATATTGAAACCTACAAAAAAAAGATAGAAGAAACCATCCGCTATGGCGGTGAGCAATTGTTATTACAAGGTGGTCATCACCCGGATTTGGGGTTAAGTTATTATGTTGGTTTATTTAAAGAACTAAAAAGCCTGTACCCCAACATTAAATTACATACGCTTGGTCCACCGGAAGTAGCACACATTACCAAGTTAGAAAAAAGTACTCATCGGGAAGTACTGATGGCATTGAAAGAAGCAGGCCTTGATAGTTTGCCAGGCCCCGGAGCTGAAATTCTTACCGACCGGGTAAGGCGGCTGATCAGCAAAGGAAAATGTGGTAGCCAGGAGTGGCTGGATGTAATGCATGAGGCACACAAGCTCAATATTACTACCAGTGCAACCATGATGTTTGGACACGTAGAAACGACCACTGAAAGATTTGAGCATTTGGCTAAACTAAGGGAAGTGCAAAGCCGGAAACCAGCAGCCGCAAAGGGTTTTATTGCATTTATTCCATGGACATTTCAGGATGTGGATACCTTGCTGGCAAAAATAAGGGGCGTGCACAATTTAACCACACCAGAAGAATATATCCGCATGATTGCCATGAGCCGCATTATGTTGCCGAATGTAAAAAACATACAGGCAAGCTGGCTTACTGTTGGTAAAAAAACAGCGCAATTGTGTTTAAACGCAGGTGCCAACGATTTTGGAAGCATTATGATTGAAGAGAATGTTGTGAGTGCAGCAGGAGCACCGCACCGCTTTACCAGCAAAGGTATTCAGGAGGCGATCCGTGAAGCTGGTTTTGAACCACAGTTGCGCAACCAGCAATACGAATTTAGGGCCATGCCTGCCGTAATGGAAGAACAGTTGATTGAATATTAATAGCATAGTGAGCACAACAAAATATTTCGATATTTTTTAGAGAGTACAAATGCCCTTTTTTAGAAAGAGACTATAAATATTACAATGGTTTGTTGCTACAGTTTCAGTTAAACAATAATTTAACTTCGACTACGTTTTAAATTTAATAAAACCACCTATGAAATGAATCAGGTAGCTAATAAAACCCAGGTAACCATACTAATTAATGTTGTAAAAAACTTTTTTTTCAGGATGATAAAACCTCAGGAAGAATACCCGGTTAAATATTATAAGAGAGATCGGCATTATAACAAAAATAAGTAGCTATGCAGACTCGAGTAAACTTATAACTATTCTATGTTTTATTAACAACCCTCTTTGGGCGAACGCTTTGAATAAGGTTTTTAAAAGCTATCTCTTGATTGATTAATTTAGCAGTGATTATAACGGAAAATCATTGTATTTCTATTTCACTATTTCTTTCAAAAACGGCTTTATCGTATTTTTATATATGGTTTCAATCAAAAAAAAGCAACTTTTTTTTGTATTAACAGAAAACTGGTTTCAATATAAATTTGAGTGGACAGATCTTTTTCTCCTGGTGTGCTACAGAGGGTTAAGAGATGCCGGCGATTTAAATTTTTGGGGCATAAAGAAACTTACCAGAACTGTAGTCCTTCCATTAGATGAACCAATTGAAATTATACATGCCAATTTCAGCACCTCCAATAAAAGAAGTATAAAAAAATCACATGCCCAGGGAGTAGCTTGTTTTTTTAATAATGACAGAAAAGCATTCATAGATTTTTATAACGTTTTTGCTAAAGAAAAAAAATTACAACCATTAGATAAAAGAAGGGCTGGTGAATATGAAGGGGAGTTTTGGAAATGCAGTTATGCAATTTTGAATGGTGAAATATTAGTTGCACACTCATACATAGAGGATTTAGGTTCAGGTATTGTACGATCAATGGAGTCTGGATCGATACGCTTACATAGCGATTATAACCCCCGTGATATTGCTGATGCAAATAAATTATTGCACTATTTTGACTTACAATATTTTAAAGAAAGGGGATTAAAGTTTTATGATTTTGGTGGATGGGATGATTTGCCTGGTTTACTTGATTTTAAAAAATCTTTTGGAGGGTATCCAATAGAGGTACATAATTTCTTCTCTTATAGCTATGCTTTAAAAGAAATTCTTAAAAAATTAGGGAAAAGTCTAAAAAGCTAGACTCGGTTACTGCCGGTAAAAAAAAATTTCAGAGGCTGTCTCAAAAGTATGAGTCAGCCTCTTTTTTATGGAATATATTTTAATGGCTATGGGAGATAAAATTTATGATAGTCATTTTAAAAGACAGCTTTCGCAATAGGATTTACAGACGACCCTACAACCCGCCGCAAAACTTATTCGGCTTAGGTCCTGATTCTCCACCCTGTTAATTTGTTATTGCACTATCACTTTAATGGTATGCTTGTTATCCTGGGTAACAATTTCCATCTGATAAATTCCTGCGCTTAAACCACGTTCAGACGTAAACACTACCATTGAACTTCCGCCCGGATGGGTAAGCTGCTTTGTAAGCATTATCTGGCCCAATGAATTTATTAATCTTATTTGATAAGCCCCTTTCTCCATATTATTAAATGCAATCCCAATCTGGTTATCTTTTAAAGGGTTAGGGTAAACACTGATTCCTGTGCCTGTTTTACCCAATTTTACCAACACAATTTTGCTATAATCAAAACTGCCACTTTGGTTGTAACTGCGAATGCGATAAAAATTATTTCCCTGCAAAGGGGTAATATCTAAAAAGTTGTAGGTAGTACTGCTATTGTTTGTACCAGTTGCAACGGTGGTATTAATTTTTACAAAATTTATTCCGTTCGTACTTTTTTCTACATCGTATTTACTGATGTTGATTTCATTTTCAACTGTCCATTTTACAGCAATGGCTGTATTTTGCTGGGTGGCACTAATACTGGTAAACTTAACCGGTAATGGAAGCACTTTCAAAAACACTACACGAAACCTATCCGCAACAGCCGATGCAGGATCGGTAGTGATAGAAAAATTGACAGCTGTTGTACCATTCATGTGAATGAGGGTATTGTTATCCAGAAATTTATCTTCTAAATAACCAACGAGATTGTTATCAAAATTTTCGGCAACAAACTCTAATCGGTAAGACTGTCGCTTAACCTTATTAAAATTAAAAAATATAGTATCGGTATCAACAAGGGATTGTCTTGCTTCCACTATCAATGTTTGGCTCCCCTTTTGTATTCCGAAGTTTTCTGTAAAATTGTTCATCTTCAGGGCGTCTTTACCATCAATTACATTAGAGTAATCGTCACTGAAAACTACCACATTGGCGTCAATCATATTATTGTTAGCATTGCTGGTATTGTACAAATGCGATGTAAAAATTTGGCGGGTTGCACCCGTAATGCCAGCAGGCCGGGAAACTAAACGGCTTTGAGCTATTTTACTGCTTTCAAGTAGCGTTACGGATCCGTTGCTGGCTGTTGAATTATAAACCATAAATGCCTGGCCGGATTCTATCCTTTGGTTTGCTGTATTAACATCATAGTTACCTCCGGAAATTAAAGGCTTCCAACCATTAACAGAAGCAAATTTAACCCAAGCCCCCAGTGAACCTAATTTGGGGTCCCAAACATCAAAAGATTCACTTATATTCAACTTGTTTAGTAAACTAAAATCTATGGCAGCAGCATAGTTGTTGCCAATAGCGGCAAACTTTCCCGCTGTTACTGTAACGGCTGGTAAATTTCCCTGAAACAGTGTTCCTTTTGTTCTTGTTAAAACCGTAGTTGGTATTGCAGCAGTACCCATACTTGGTAGTACAGATCTATCGCCACGACTAAAAAGCATATAGGAATTATTGCCCCCTACAGCTGATATGGCGACATTGGTAGCTGCTGCCCCGGCCCACACATTGGTTGCGGCATTATAGGTAAGTAAAGAATTACTCGGTGATAAAAAATCGAACCCGGCAGCAGCCCAACCACCAAGGTTTGAAGTAATGATGGTGCCGTAACCAGTACCGGGATTTACACCAGCAGCCTGGTTTTCCTGCCAGGATTGTTTAATGGTTTGCCCTACCGTTGGTGCGGCTAAAAACCGCCAGGCTCTTTTTACATCTAAAAAACGTTCTACAGTAACATCACCAATAATGTACCCACCTGCAATAGCTACCGCAGCTACTCTTGCTGTGCCAAAGCCATTCGATTTTATGGTGAGATTACCACTCGATGTTAGCTTTGAAGTACCGGTAATACTTACAGTGCCTTCACTATTGGCGGCTGCACCGCCTGTAATTTCTAATGGTGTACCAAGCGTTGGGTTAGCGGCATTTAATAAAGTAAGATTTTTTAAAACTTGCTTACCGGAAGTAAAATTAATATTAAATGATGAACTGCTTGTATTTCCCAACGTTAAGTTTGAAGTAGCAGAACCACTCAAAGTTCCGAGACCACTTGGGATACCTGTGCTAAAATTGATGGTAGTACCATTGATAGTTAATGTGTTTCCGTTGATGTCAAGAACATCGGTTGCGGAGCCAGTAATAAAGTTGCCAGATAAAGGTGTTTTATCGATCGTTAAATCAGAGCCTAACAGTACAATGGTAGGTGTTGTGCGGTTAATAGTTAACTGTCCGGTTATGTTTCCACCAGTTGCAAATCGCAAAGTACCCACTGGTAAAATACCACCACGTATAGATAAAGTTGAACTTTTATCTGCATAAATGTTGCCGGTAGTACTAGCTAATCCAGCAAACCGCAGGTTCTTTGCTGCCTGTGTTAGGGTGGATGCTGTAAGATCAAGTGTTCCATTTGCCACAATTGCCCTGTTTAATGTAACATTGGCATTAATGGTAAGATTTGCCATAGTTGCAATAGTGTCGGGGAAAGGTGTGGTGGTAGCACCATTAAATACATAATTAGCAGAAGGGTTATAGGTTTTCGCCACTTTTAAAGTATCATTAATAATGGTACCATTTGTTCCGTTGGTAGCTGTGCCTTCTATACCTCCGGTATTGGCCGTAATAAAAGTTGCTCCGCTGTTTAAATTAAAAATAGCATTGCCTGTTCCGTTGCTGATGATATTGTTGGTACTGCAATTTATTGACGCATTTGTTCTAACACGTATCGTACTCTTATTAGCAGTAAAAGTAGAAGCCAATAAATCTATCGAACTGCCTAATATTAAATTACTGGCAATAGTGCCATTACCTACTGTAAAATTTACCCTTCCGTTTTTAAAGGTAGTAGAAGTATTGCTGTAAGTTTGGGGGGTAACAGCATTGAATACAACTGTACCATTGTTAGTATTATCGGTTGTAGTGCCCATCAATTGTCCGTTGCCGCTAATGGTTAAATTACCTGCAAGGTTTAAGGTAGTAGCTCCGGTTGTTCCGGTATTCATATCTACCTGCCCTGTGGTAATCGGGCTGGATAACAATCCTCCAATACTTAAATTACCCAGTACAAATAAAGTTCTGTTACCAGCTCCACTACCTATTTTTAATGTTGCCGAAGATGTAACAGTAGCTATTGCAGAATCCATCCCTATGGATAAATTGCCGCCAATGATAATGCTATCTTTTTCCATAGAGCGGGTGCCGCTGGAAACAACGATATTTTCGTAGTTTTTTGCACCGGAAACTGCTGGAAAAAGTTGTGGTATAATATCAGACCCTGTGCTGAAATTTACGGTGCTGCCATCAACAATAAAACCTTTACCAGCTGAAAAAGGAACAATTACAATTGACGCAACTGTTTGATTAGAACTTGCTAAAGGCACCTGTAGTTTTCCGGTAATACCGATGGTATCAGTGTTGCTTAATGTAACATTTCTGTTGCCACCCTGTATTACAATATTGGGATATTTAAATGCCGGCGTTACTCCATTGGTTTTAAAGCCAGTAATAGTTTGATCAACCACCCCATTAAATACAAAAGAAACATTTTTTATTACCTGTTTATAATTGGTAAGTGAGTTTGAAAACTTACCAAGTATATATAAATTAGTATTATCTGCAATCTCAAATTTATAGCCCTTATGATTACCACTAAATTCAAGATCATTAAAAGTGTGGTTATACAGGTAATAGACGTAATCTTTATTGCCGATAGTAAAAAAATTGATTTTAGAACCAGTAACTGTATAGGCCCCGGTGCCCCGGTCGTAGTTACGGATGTAAATAACATTTGCCGGGTTAGTGGCACCTAAGGGATCTAAAATTCTGGGGCCGTTGCCCGAATTTTCGATATTTTCCGGATAAGGAAAGCCGGGAATAGTTTGTGTTCCAGCAGAACTAAAGTTTACAGTTGTAAAACTTGCGAATGGCGCCGTAGGGGGATTAGTAAAATTTGTTAGACTACTCACATCAAATACGTTAGCAATATGAATGTATGCTTTCGTTGAATTATTAGGTAATCCCAATCTTATAACAGCTCCGCCCCTGTTACCCGTAATTTTTAAATTATAATAATTACCCGGTGGCACATATTGTGCGCCGGTACCCGCAAGCGTAAATGTGTTAGCGTTTGTAGTAACGTCCGGTGCACCACCATTTAAGGTATATATTCCAGTAATGGTTATGTTAGCCGGAAACCTTTTTACGGCAGTGCCTGCTATAGACAAATTGGTATACGGAAGATCCACCAGTGTTTGTATTCCGCCGGATTGAGCATAAGTAAATATGCTGGTAGAACTGAATACAGCGTTGCCGGTAAAACTCACTGCATCAAAAACGTTTATTCTGGCATTACCTGCCATGGTTAATGTAATACCGCTCCCTACTGTTAACTGGTAAATATTAATATTGTCTGTTGTATTAATTGTTGGTTGTGTACCTGTAGTAGAATTGATAATTGCAATTTCTGTAGATGCACTGGGATAACCAAGTGCGGTACTCGTCCAGTTTGCAGAGTTGGTCCAATCCCCATTGGCACCTGCTCCAGTCCAGGTGAACATTATAATAATTAAAGGGTTGTTTGCTGCACCCCCTATGTACAAATTTTGATTGTTAATATTTGCCATACCTAAACCAGATTTGCCAGTAACAGGTACAGCATTACTACCCGTATTAGGGTTAATCCAGGTTCCAAAACTTGTAACACCATCTGTAAGGCGTAAGTCGTCATAAAAATCTACCGAACCAATATTAGCTGCAACGGCCGACAGTGAAATGGTAGAAGATCCACAATTAAATGTCCCATAAGAAATTGTCCAGAAAGTATTGGTTCTTTTATTCAAATTGATGGTACCATCAATTATAGATATAGGTGAAGTATTAACAACAGGCGTATGACTTACAAAAATCATCCCGGCTGTACCACCTGTTAAAGTTGCCGAAGAAAAAAATACATTCAGGGCCCTGTCATTTGCGCCTGTTCCTAAGGGAAAAAGAGAGGTGGCCCCCGGTGTAGTCGGTAAGCCGGTTGTAGGAAAAAACCTGCCCAATGTTCCGGAAGAAATAAAACCGCTGGTATAACTCAACTGGTTTGTTAAAGTTGTATTGGTAAGTGATAGCACGTTGCCGGTGCCTACGTCAAGGTTTCCGCCTTGTAATTTTAATGTGCCAGCAATTGTTCTGCTAAACGCAGCCGGAAAGCTAACCCCTAATGTATTACTTGCAGCAACCGTAAGATTAAGGGGGCCATTGCTGTTAGGGAATTCAACTGCCGTTGCGGTTTGCAGCAAAGAACTGGAATAAACCAGCTCTGTAGGATTCGTTGCTGTACCGGTATATTTTAATACGGCTGTTGCATCTGCGGGGGTAATTATCCCTGCCATTGTACAGGTTGCAGGTGTACTGCTGCTTGTGTTAAAAACATTTAGTACAGTGCCTGTTGATAAAAAAACCCCGGTAGCATTGGTATTACTCACTGTTATATTCGACCGGCCAGCCACAGGCGCAAACCAGTTGCCGGCAATGTTTACATTTTGTGTACCAACCCCGGAAAATTCAATCGTTGTTTGAGCGGATGAACTGCTACTGGATGTTGACCATGTAGAAGTACCTGATTTAATTACAGCCCCCTTTAAATTTAATTTAGCTGTTCCAACAGATGCCCCACCTACACCATCGAGCACTCCACCCGAATGTGTAAAAGTTCCATTAACAGTCAATGTACTACTGCCCGATGCTGTTTGTAATATAATATTTCCGCCGGTTTGGGCATAACTTCCACAGGAAATAATGGCATCGAATAAACGTATATAATTATTGTTTGTATTTACAATTGAAAAAGTACCATTTATGTATATTGCTGATGAAGGAAGTATAAAGTCAACATCTCCAAGTTGAGCGGCACAGTTCCAGGTAAAATTGGAGAAATTTGTGCCCGCAGATATTGTTGGTCCGGTTGGTCCGGTGTTCATGCCGGTAACAATACAATTACTCCCCGTAGACCAATTGGATACAGGAATTGCAGATGCCCCGGCACCGTTAAACGCATGAAAATAGCTACCGGTTGCTGCCCACGTAATGGCATTTGTACTTACAGAATTAAATGTACCCGAATTATAAGTGATAGAGCCCGAAATGTTTGCGCCACCGGTACCGGCAACATCAAAATCAAGTTTACCTCCTGATAAAACCAATGCTCCAACCACACTTATTCTTCCGCCTGTATTCGGTGATATACCAAATACACCGGAACTCATGGAAAAAGAGCTGTTAATACCCAACTGAATGGTGAGTATGTCGCCTGCTAAAATGCTACCTGCACTTGTAAAAATGAGGGGAGTGGGATTATTAAGCGTTAAAATGTTTGTGGCAGAGTTGGTACTAAAAACAACTGAACTTGTTCCACCATTAACTTCAATTGCACCAATGGTTTGTAGTGGCACATTGGTAACTTCTATGGGGGTTGCCACATTAAAAGAAAGGACATCCGTATTTGCTACTGCAGATCTTGCAGGGCTCCAATTTGCCGCAACCTGGTAATCTCCGGTAATACCTCCTACCCACACATAGGTAGTTTGAGCAAATGTGATTTTTGCAAATGATGAGAGTATAAGTAAAAAGTATATTTTCCTCATGGGGATTACATAAAATTGTGACCGGACTTTAATTTTTTCCTTGTAAAGACATATTTATAAATGGTTGTCTTTTTATAAAAATAGTAATGGAACAATACAAAGGTTTGTCTCGATTGAGGGATAGGGTTACACGGTTAAAAAAGGAACGTTAAAATAGTAATTTTATTTTAGATGTTAATAGCTTTTACTGTAAAACTAATAAGATTATCCTGCAAATTTTAATTTTTAACATTTTCCGGAAGTTATTTAACCGACATCGGCAATAGCTTTTTTATTAAAATATTACAAAAAATCTCCACTCCGGTTTTGTTCAAGTGCCTGAAATCGGCAAATAATTGAGGGTTGGTGTTAAAATACGCATCCCTCGAATAATCAAAAAAATCAGTATCATTTTCGGCTGCAATTTTTTTTGCTACTATAATGGAAGTATCCGTTCCAATGGAATTGATAAGGTATGGTGGACAGACAATATATAAGGGAATGTTTGCCTTTTTACAATCCTGGATAAATGCTTTGTAAGTATTTATTTTCTTACTATCCAACGCCGTTTCTTTGGTATAATCTATTGTTTCCATTTCCCCGGTGAATGTTTCCTCTGTGGGGATATAACCCTTTAAGTGAGTGAATTTTCTTTTGCCATATGCTGTATTTCCTGAAATGATCGGCAATAAAAGGGAATTGTAAGGGTAGATGCAGGAAAGTAATTTTACTTGTTCGAAGGGACCTTTTAAAGTAACGATATCACGAATTTCCGGGTGGTCACTGTAATAAGGTAACAACGGAGCCATACGGTCGTAAGATTCCTGGTTTTTATTAAAACTTCCTGCATCAAAACTTAATAGAATGGTTTTAGGTTCATATCTTTTTAAAACACATTGCAGAACTGCGTAGTGATAAAAAACCGGCGCACCGTATCTTCCCGCATTGAAACAGGATACGCCCATTTGCGTTTCAAATATCCTGGGGTTAAAAATATTTGCAGCCCTTGAAGAACCAAATATCAGTACATCATCTGTTGTTTTATCAATGGCATAGGTAGTTAGATAATCATTTCCTGCTTGCTGTTTAAAATAAAAAATTTTAAGCATAGCACCTGCTAATCTATCCAAAATAAAAACCACTATAATAAATACAAACAGCTTTAAAAAAAATGATTTCAGCGTATTGGCATTAATTAATTTAATCATCATCTAACACCTTAAAATTGAAAATAAATAAATTGTCCACCATCAAAGACCCCTACTAAAATGATGAGTAGTACCAATATACTGTAATAGGAAGTGCGTACCCAAAAGTTTTTATTGTGTGAAAATGAAAAACTACCCGTGTAAAACTCTCTTTTAAACTCAACAATCAACAACATAAACATGGCCAAAAAACTATAAATAATAATGGCCGTTCCACCATTAAAAATAGACCCTTTAAAGGTTAGCATTTTTTTAAAAACAGTAAAAGCATCTTCTACGGATCTTGCTCTAAAAAAAACTCTTGACAGGCTTATTAATATAAATGTCACAACAATTTGAATAAAAAGATTTAAACGGGGAACCTTATTCAACCCAATTAACGCACCCATCTTCTCCCTGTATTTTTTTGTAATAATGGCAAATACCAGGTAAACTCCGTTGATACCTCCCCAGATAATATAAGTCCAGTTGGCACCATGCCACAAGCCACTTATCAAAAAAACAATCATCAAATTCATGTAGGTCCGGGCAACCGAGCCCCTGTTGCCCCCGAGTGGAAAATATAAATAATCTTTAAACCATGTAGATAAAGATATATGCCAGCGTTTCCAAAACTCACCCGTACTTTTTGCAAATAACGGACGCTTAAAGTTTGTCATTAAATTGAACCCCATAACTTTTGCAGCGCCAATTGCCATATCGGAATAGCCTGAAAAGTCGCAATATATCTGAAAGGAGAAAAAGATGGTTGCCATTATAAATGTCATTCCATCTTGCTGATGTAAATGATTATAGGCACCGTCTACATAAATACCCAATCTATCTGCAACAACTAATTTTTTAAATATCCCCCAAATCATTATTTTAATTCCTTCAAAAACCCTGTCGCCATCGAATAAATGTTTTTCCCTGAATTGGTGCAACAGGTTTTGCGGTCTTTCAATTGGCCCCGCAACTAACTGTGGATAAAACATTACATAGAGCGCATACAGTCCAAAATGCCTTTCCGTTTTTTGTTTACATCTATACACTTCTATTGTGTAACTCATTGCCTGGAAAGTATGGAACGAAAGGCCAATTGGCAAAAGAATAGACAAATATGGCATTGGATTAGAAAGCCCAAAGCCATGGAGCAAAAAGGAAAAGTTGGCGTTAATAAAATTGTAGTATTTAAAAACACACAAAATTCCGATGTTGGCTACCAGGCTTATGATAAGATAGAGCCTTCGTCGTTTACCTGCTGATTTTTCTATAAGAATGCCGGCGAAATAATCCACGACGATAGTAAACCCTAAAATAAAGATATAAATGGGCACAAAGGCCATATAAAAATAACAGCTGCTCGCCAACAATAAAACCCATCTTTTACTAAAGGGAAGTAAAAAGTAAGCAGTAGTAACAATGATAAAGAAGGAAACAAAATGAAATGAGTTAAAAAGCATCTATTTCAAAATTTAATTATCTTAAAGCGGGAATATTTTTTGAACGGGAAATTATAATAAATTAACAACCAACATCAACAAATTTACTATCGCCTCGATAGAATAGAATCAATCACTTTGTTAGAAAATATTTTAGACCCCACCATGTTTACATGAACCGTATCATCAAATAACTGGGGGCTCTTTAGGAAATATTCGTCTTTTGAAAAATCTATAAAATCAATGGAATTTTTATATGCAATGTCCTTTACAATTTCCATAGATATATCTTTTCCCATTGAATTAAAATAGTACGGTGCATTAACTATGTATAGTTTTATGTTTGCTTTTTCACAATCGTTTATAAATGCCTTGTAGCAGTTAAGTTTATTGCTATCCAGATTATATGGTTTAGATAAGTTTACTGCTCTTGCCGTTTCGTTAAGGGATCTTAATAATGGCACGTATCCATTAATATCTTCTTTTTCTTCATTGCCTGATTTAATATTTCCTTTTACAATTTTCAATAGCATTGAATTATAGGGATAAATGCTGGATTGAAGTTTAAACTTCTCATATGGACTTCGTAATTCAATTATTGAACGCATCTCCGGATGACTTTTATAGAAGGGTAGTAAGATTGAAATTCTATCATAACTACTCTGGCTTTCTTTAAATACCTCATTTTCAATATCCAGGATGATCATTTTAGGAAGATGTCTGCTCAATATCGCTTTTAATACCGCATAATAATAAAAGATAGGTTCGCCATCCCTGCCAACATTGTAGCAGGTTTGTTTCATTCGTTCTTCAAAATAAAGTGGATTGTATTGTTGCTGCGCCCTTGAAGCTCCAAAGATTAAAATATCGGCTTGGGTATCTTCAATAGAATATTTGGTTCTGTATTCCCAGCCAGAGCTTTGACTAAGATAAAACTTATTAAATATTCCACCGATGACACGGTCGAAAAAGAAGGCCAGCAATAAAAATGCAGCCAGCTTTATAAATAAATATAAATAGCCTTTTTTTTGTAATATCTTTTTAAACGCTTCCATCATACCAATTCCTTATCAAAATTGAAAATATATAAACTCGCCGCCATCAAAAACACCCGCTAATAAAATAATTATCAGCAGCAAACAGTAATAGCAGTTACGTACTAACCAAAACTTGTTTTGAGATAAAGTAAATAAATCATTGAAAAATTCCTTTTTAAATTCAACCAGCATCATAAAGCCAACACCTAAAATGGAAAAGATTATGATGGATGGGTTTTCCGTGTAAACAGATCCTTTGGCTGTAAAAATTCTTTTTATAATTGTAAAAGCCGCCGTTAAACTTTCTGCCCTAAAAAAAATTAGTGAAAGGGTAAAATAAGCAACGGTAAAAACAATTCCGGTAATACTGTTGAGCAAGTCGGGTATTTTTTTTCGAATGTTTTTACGGGCTTTACGGGTAAAAAATTCGATGGTAAGTATCAGCCCTTGTAAGGTGCCAAATACAATAAAAGTCCAGTTGGCCCCGTGCCAAAAACCCAATACTATAAACGTTGTAAAAAACGCATAAACCACACTCCAGTTACCCCAGTCTCTTTTTGCAATAGCAATTGGGTTGTAAAAATAATCTGCAAACCAGGTTGATAAAGATATATGCCATTTGCGCCAAAATTCTGTGACAGATTTTGCAAAAAGGGGCCTGTTAAAATTTTGTATCAAATCGTACCCTAACATTTTTGCAAAGCCAAGTGCCATATCGGTGTATCCCGAAAAATCGGCATACATCTGAAATACATAAAAAACAACAGCAATCGTCAAGGTTATTCCGGAATGATGTTCCGTGTTACCCAACACAGAATTTACATAGATGGATAACCTCTCTGCAACAACTAATTTTTTAAAAACGCCCCATAAAACAAGCTTTAAACCGGTGCTTATATTTTCATAAATGAATGCTTTTTGCTGTTTAATTTGTGGTAAAAAGTTGTGTGCCCTTTCTACTGGTCCGGCTACTATTTTTGGAAAAAAAAGCAGGAATGTTGAAAAATGCCCCAGTTTTTTTTCTGCGGCCTGGTTTCCTCTTTTTATTTCCACCAAATAACCAATTGCCTGAAAAGTAATATAAGATATGCCCAGCGGTGCAAGTACATTTATTAAAAAATAATTTTGCACCGGAGGGGTTGAATGAAAAAGCCTGCTGGTGAAAAAATTAACTACATCTACAACGTTTGATGTAAAAAAATTGCTGTATTTAAAAAAAACCAATACGCCGATATTTGAGACGATTGCTAACAAATAATATCGGAACGCAATTTTAGGCGCTACAGCATTTTCGATTTTTTTTGCTGCATAAAAAGTAACAAGCGCAATAAATGCCACCACTAAAACACAGGCAGAATTACTATAGGTATAAAAAAAAATGCTCGATAATAAAAGCCATATCCAACGAAGTTTTACGGGCAGTAAATAATTTAGTATTATCACCATTATAAAAAACAGTGCAAATACAACTGAAGTAAAAATCATAATTCCCGGTTTGGGGGTTCAGGTTTTTTGGAGAAATAGTTAATGGAAAAATCAGATTCTTATAAACGTTTAAAATTCAAAAATTGCCTGATCCATTGACTACTTTTAAAAATAACTTTCCAGTATTAGCTAACAAATTATATTGTCATATTGTTAGCTTATTATTGATGCTGTCTACCAGTGCACCTACGTTTTTCCATTCCTGTATTTCCTTTGATGTAAAGCGTATTTTAAAATGTTTTTCAATCGCTACAACCAATTGGATATGGGTTAAAGAATCCCATCCTTCTACCTCTTTAGCTGTTGATGCTTCATTTAAATTGATTTTTTCCTCATCAATAACATCGATAAAAATTTCATTTAGTTGTAGTAGTATGCTGCTTCGATCCATATTTTTTATTTTGTTGAAATTAAGCATTCTTTAGGCTCATATGTTAATACATCCAATTCCCAAAAATTACCGGTTTGTTGAAACCCCAGCTTTAAATAATGACCTTTCACCATTTCATTTTTTTCTGTTGGAATGTATTCTCCTTTTACGGTTGAATACCCCTTTTCTTTTGCATAGTTTACAATTGTGTTGAGCACAAAATGCTCCATGCCACGCTTTAAAACCCTGCAGCTCATTAACCAGGTATCTACAAACAAAATGTTTTTATTCTCAGTCTTAAGAATGAGCACACAAATAAGTCCATTATCACCATATTTATCTTCTAATGTAAAGGAAAATGTATGGTAATCTTGATTTTTATTACTAAGCATTTCCACATCTGCCTCGGTATAACGAAGAGTTCGTAAATTAAATTGGTTAGAACGCTGAGAAAGTTGCGCAACCCTGGGTGAATTAAATTTATTGAACGGTTCCACCAATGAAACCATATTCAGGCTTTTAAGAAAATCGGCTTCGTTGGTAAAGTTTTTTTGAAGCATATTTCTTTTTGCTTCTACCTGGTATTGCGTCGTTCTTTCAGCATCTTCATCAGAAAATGAGATGGTTTCAAAGAGATTTAACTGATATAAAAATTCCAGGTAATCGGCAGGATCTTCTGGTAACTCTGGCACCGTAATTCCCGGGATATTTTCTCTTACAATATTCCTTTCAAATGGATTATCGTCAAGAAATACCATTGAATCGAAACCGATATTAAGTATGCTTTGTATATACCGGATGTTGTCGGCTTTGTTTTCCCAGTTGGCCACAAACACTGCAAAATCTTCCAGTCTTAACACCATGTCAGGGTGTTTCTCAAAAGGTTCCTTTGCAACAGACGCTGTATTTTTACTGCAAACAGCTAAAATAATACCCCTGTTTTTTAGCTTTTTTATCCAATATTGAAACTCGGTGAATGCTTTGCCAATTCCCAAACTGCCTACCTGGATATTTTGCAAACCATCATCTCCTATAATTCCTCCCCACATGGTATTATCAAGGTCAATAATTAAACATTTTTTAAATTTACCATTCATCGCCGCTATCAAATCAAGTGTTTTTAAGGCAACTTCCGGCAATATGTCAATACTCAAAACCATCTCTGTATTGATGTAAACAGATGTATGAAAAAAATTGCTTTTACCAACCTGATTTTGTAGAGAAGATAAATCACAGAGATAAAAATTAGGATTTTTTGTTGCAAATACCATCAACTCGTAATTGAGTTTGCGCAATTGATACAAAAAGGATGAGGCTACTTTATTGGCGTAATTGCCAAATACAGCATCGTTTATTTCTGTGTAATTATAATAAATGATTTTTGATTGCAGCCTGGAGCTGATTGTGCTGGTTAAATTATCAACCAATGCCAGTTGGTGCTCTGCTAAACTACTGTATTTATCAGGCTTCAGTTTATTGTATGTTGCAAGGAGTTTATGAGCAGATTGAAATACAATTACAATTTCGGGTTTAAACTCATACAGCTCCGAACTGGGATCAAAAACCTGGCGTTCAATCTGGTTAAAGTCAGCTTCCCATATTTGCAGGTCAAACCCATAATCAAAACCAGCTCCACGCAGGGCCTGTTGTAAAAACTGAGTAGCAGTATCGCCCAGTATAGCAACTTTAATTACATTTAAACTGCTGTAATCTTTTTTTAAATTCTTTTTTAATTGGGAAAATGTGGGCATATATCCGATGTACGATGTAAAACTTTTTTAAAATTATGAGTGGGTAATCTTTATATAAAATTACATTGATAACAACTTGTAAAGTACTTGAAAATTCTATTAAAAGTAGTAGCCTTAAAAAGTGCCACCCAGCCCTGAAATTAAAAAAGTTCATCTAACTTATGCACTGCCTAGATGACGATTTTCGATTTCATATACGGCAGATTTTACATCAAAGATTTTGGGTGTTCTCTCCATTTTTAATGCCGGTAGCATATATCAATATGGATAAAACCCATTAATGAGTAATTTATTGAGGAAAAACGTTTTTTTAGCAAAGAAATTGTCGCATTGGAGCAAGAATAAAATACTATGAATAGATGGAAAGCTAGTGATTAAAATACCTACTACTTTTTTGTGTTAAACAAAACTCAATTACCGACCCATTTAAGCTACGGATAGGGAATATTTATATTTAATATAAAGTTCTAAAAGGAAGTAGGCAACGCTAATTTATAACTCTAATTTAATTATTTTAAACCAGATATATATTTATAATTTAAATAATTCGTTAGTGTGGTCGTTAACTGTTGTATAAATTCCATCAACTTGACATTGGTTGTGGCAAAATAAATCGAATGTAAATGCGTTCTATGCATGTTGATTTCAGGTTAATTCTGAAATTAACCCTATTCCTATAAAAAATCCGACACCGTGAAAAAACCAATTTTTAAGAAATTAATTATACTCTTATTATTTTCGGTCAATGCCGACTCTCTCAGAGAAAAGCTTGGTGGATGCACTTTACCTCTTCAGGACTTGAATCCCCGGGCTTTTGAAAACAACCTTATCACCATTAAAAGTCAGTTAATAAATATTGACCATTTTTATGAGGATGTAACATTTATAAACTCCATTAAAGGACAACCAATTTTAAAGTCGGTAAAGGAAACAGAAGCTATTCCTCTTACATAACAAATTTGACCAGTAATTATAAAGGCGATATTATAAAAAAGCCAACCAAGTTATTCCTAATCCCTATCCCATGAAACGACTATTATTTGTACTCTTTATATTCATTTGTAATACAATTCACGCAAAAAGCTATTATATTTCAGCGGCGGGAAGTGATGTAAATAGTGGTACTTCACCAGCTTCGCCCTGGCAAACAATATCCAAGGTAAACAGTTTCACGTTTGCTCCCAACGATAGTATTCTCTTTAAAAGAGGCAATATTTTTTATGGTAGTATTATTGTTAGCGGGGCCAACTTAAGTTTTGGTGCATACGGTATAGGCGCAAAACCAATCATTACCGGACTTTCAACCATTACAGGTTGGGTTAATTTAGGCGGCAATATTTGGGAGGCACCCACTACAGGTGTAAAGGCTGCAAATAATCTTGTAATACGTGATGGCTCAATTATGCAGGTTGGCAGATACCCTAATCCTGATGCAACAGAGAAAGGCTATTTAATTTATACAGCCGCTACAACTACATCTATTGCCGGCCCGGCACTATCATCAGTTACCAACTGGACAGGTGCAGAGGTAGCAATTAGAATGAACAGATGGTCAATCCTTAGAAAAAGAGTTACTTCTCATTCAGCAGGTACCGTTAACTTTTCAGCACATTCAGAAGCACCACGATTAAATTACGGCTATTTCTTTCAAAGAGATAGCAGAACCCTCGACCAGGACGGTGAGTGGTGGCAAGATGGCACCAATAATAAACTTAGGATGTATTTTGGGAATAATAATCCATCTGTATATACTGTACAGGCAAGCACAATAGACACTTTATTCGGAAGTTTATATCAAAACATTACTGTAAAAGATTTGTCATTTATAGGAGCAGGAAAAGTAGCTATATTTCAGCGTGGCGGTTCAAATCACACCATCAAGAATTGTGATGTAAATTATAGCGGTGAAGAAGCTATCAGTTTATTTTCAGGAACTAATGACGTTATAGATAGCTGCACAACTAAGAATACTTTAGGCTCTGCAATACAAATCAGTAACAGCAGCAATAACACACTTGCATCTATTACAAATTGCATAGTTGATAGCACTGCATTAATTGCAGGTATGGAAATAAGTGCTGGAATTAACGGAAGCGCAGGAATACTAAACAGGTCGGGAACAAACATTTATGTTACAAACAATACTGTTACAAATAGTGGTTACATAGGTGTTCAATGGTACGGTAACAACGCATATATCAAATATAATTTAGTAGATACTTACTGCAAGGTAAGAGATGACGGCGCTGGTATTTATACGGCTGAACGTAGAGACACATTGTTATATGCAAAAAGGTTTAACCGTAATGTAGTTGGCAATATTGTTGTCAACGGAATTGGGCAGGGCTTTGGCACCAGTGCAGAAGACAATGAAAGTGCTGTTAATGGAATTTATGTTGATGATGGTGCAGCAGATGTACTGATTGATTCAAATACGATTGCATATATCCCGGTTGCAGGTGTACACGGTAATAACAACAGGCGTATAACGATTACAAATAACACAACATTCAATACAGGTTTCGGTTTTTCTTTCCAGCGTTTCAACTTTGGGCAGACAATAACAGGCATGAGGGTTACAAAAAATATTTTTTACCCCTACCGTTTCCAATATCGAAACCTTGCAAGAGACAAGCCTAATATTACAACCTTACAGGATTTACAAACAGTGGGAATAGTTGATAGCAATTATTATTCCTTAAGAGCAGGAACAGATACCTCCCTTAAAACGGTTACCACCCTTTACAATGGCACCGGGTACGTTGAGCAAAATTTACAATTTAGTTATCTGACAGGTACGGTTGGGTTCGAAAAAAAAGCCATCAATGTACCCAATGGCGGCAGGTTAGAATACAATGCCAGCAATAGCCCTAAAGTAATTACCTTTTCTGGATTAAGTAAAAAAGATTTACTGGGGAATGTTTACGATAACGCTGTAACAATACCTGCCTGGAGTAGTAAAATATTAATTCCTAACGGATTAGTTGTTGTTCCAAATAAAGCACCCGTAGCCAGTGCGGGTACAGACATAGAAATTACGCTGCCAACAAATATTGCTTCTTTAAATGGTAGCGGTACTGATACAGACGGTGTAATCACCAGCTACAAATGGGCAAAAATAGCTGGCCCTGTTTCAGGCACTATTGTCTCTTTAAATTCGGCAGTAACATCTTTTAGCAGCGTTATTGACGGCATATATCTGTTTGAGCTTACTGTTCAGGATGATAAAGGCGCCATTGATAAGGACACCGTAAAACTAATAGTTAATGTTGCGGCAAACCAGCCACCAGAAGCGGATGCCGGAGCAGACCAGGTTATTGATCTGCCGGTAAATACCACTACTTTAACCGGAACCGGAATCGATTTTGATGGAACAATCGCCAGTTATTCCTGGGTAAAAATAAGTGGCCCCAATGGCGGAGCGCTTCTCTCGCCTAATTCCTCCTCAACAGGAATAAGTAATTTAGAAGTAGGAGAATATTTATATAAGTTAAGTGTTACAGATAATAATGGAGCTACAAATGCAGATACCATCTTAATAAGAGTAGATGCAACTATTAATAAGCCACCTACAGCCGATGCAGGATTAAACCAGGTAATAATTTTACCAACGAACAGTACCTTATTAGAAGGAACAGGAACCGATGCTGACGGCTCGATTGCTAATTATAGCTGGGTAAAAATTTCTGGTCCTTCTCAGGGCTCAATTGTATCACCAGGTAATGACTCTACGACCATCAATAACCTGGTGCAGGGAACTTATGTATTTGAATTAACGGTAATAGATAATCATGGAGCTATTTCATCTGATATTGTCCAGGTAACTGTAAATACAGCTAGTATTCAGGCACCACCATTAGCCAATGCCGGAACTGATCAGGTAATAAATTTACCTATTGATAGTGCACTTTTAACCGGTGTAGGAACCGATGTAGATGGAACAGTCACCAGCTATAAGTGGGTGAAAATTTCCGGACCTACCTTGGGTAGTATTACCTCCCCAAATACTGCTGCCACAACTATTGTTGGCCTGGTACAAGGTGTTTATCAATATCGGTTAACGGTAACAGATAATGCCGGGGCTAGCGCAAAAGATACTGTAACAATTACTGTAGTAGCAGCACCAAACCAGCCTCCGGTAGCAACCGCAGGTGCAGATATTTCTATAACCTTGCCAACAAACAGCACATCAATAACAGGTGCAGGTTTAGATGTTGATGGCACCATTTCCAGCTATGATTGGATTAAAATAGCCGGACCCGCTGAAGGCATAATTTCCTCGCCAAACTCAGGTTATACCTCTGTTTATAACCTGGTGCAGGGAGTATATAAATTTGAACTAACTGTTAAGGATGACAAAGGCTCGTATTCCAGAGATACAGTTGAGATAACAGTAAATGCAGGAGTAAACCAGGTGCCGGAGGCAGATGCAGGAACAGACCAAATTATTGAACTGCCCATCAACACAATCACATTAACAGGCAGCGGAACTGATTTTGACGGTACAATAGCGAGCCTTTCCTGGACTAAAATATCAGGGCCTGAAGGTGTAACTCTTTTATCGCCTGATTCAGCTTCTACTGTAATAAATAATTTGGTAGCTGGGATTTTTCAATTTCAATTAACTGTGACCGATAATAATGGCGCAATTACAAACGATACTATTCAGGTAACAGTTAACGAGGCAGCTAAAAAAGCACCGGTAGCCGATGCCGGGACAAATCAGTTAATTACCTTACCTGTTAACAATGTTACCTTAACTGGCAGTGGCACAGATGTAGATGGCACTGTTATAAGTTATAGCTGGGCAAAGATATCGGGGCCTGCTGCAGCAATTTTAGTATCCCCAAATTCCTCTTCTACACTCGTAAACAATCTGCCACAAGGATTTTATGAATTTGAACTGACGGTAACTGATAATGACGGTTTAGCCTCAACTGATACCATAAGAGTAACAGTAAATGATATGCTAAACAAAGCTCCTGTAGCCAATGCAGGAATCAAAATAGTGATTTCGTTGCCAGCCAACAGTACCACGTTAACGGGCAGTGGTGCAGATGCTGATGGCTTTATTACCAGTTATAAATGGTTGAAAATATCAGGCCCTGCGCAGGTAGTAATCGAGAGTCCAGATAGTGCTATTACGGTTATCAATAATTTGGTGCAGGGAACTTATAAGTTTGAATTAACGGTAACAGATAATAATGGAGCAATTTCAAAAGATGTTGTTCAGGTAACCGTAAATGCAGGCCAAAATCAATCACCGACTGCAAATGCAGGATTAGATAAAATTATTGTATTACCAACAAACACTACCACCTTAACAGGCATTGGAACCGATACGGACGGCACAATTACCAGTTATAAATGGGTTAAATTATCTGGTAATGCTGTGGGTGTAATTGGATCATCAAACTCTGCTATTACTACTATAAGTAATTTGGTACAGGGTGCAAATCAATACCAGTTATCTGTAACTGATAATAAAGGAGCTGTAACTAAAGACACCGTAAAAATAACGGTAAATCCTGCGCCTAACAAGGTGCCGGTAGCCAATGCGGGGGCAGATAAAACAATTACATTACCCACTAGCAGCATCACGCTAAACGGAGCCGGAACAGATCTAGATGGAACAATTGCCGTCTTTGCCTGGGAGAAAATTATAGGGCCGGGTTCAGCAACTATTGCCTCACCAAATTCGCCCACCACTTCCATCTTAAACCTTCAGCAAGGAGTTTATCAATTTGTACTAACCGTTACGGACAACAACGGCGCATTTGATAAAGACACGGTTAAAGTCACCGTAAATCCGGCACCCAACCAGGCTCCAATAGCAGATGCAGGATTGAACCAAATAATTACACTGCCATTGAATAATGTAAATTTATCTGGTAGTGGTACAGATGCAGATGGCACCATTACAAGTTATGCCTGGGTTAAAATTACCGACCCTGCTGCTGGAAATATCATATCGCAAAATTCAGCAGCCACCCTGGTAAATGGCCTCGTAGAGGGTTTATATGAATTTGAATTGACTGTAAAAGATAATCTTAATGCTATTTCAAAAGATACTATTAAGGTTACTGTTAACCCTGCACCTAATAAAGCACCGGTCGCCGAAGCCGGTTTAAACAAAGTAATAACATTACCCGTAAATAATTTAACCCTATCGGGTACAGGAACGGATGCAGATGGCTCAATTGTTTCTTATTTGTGGAAACAAATTGCGGGGCCAGTATCCGGAATTATTGTTTCTCCAACGAATGCCAATACAATCATTAACAATTTAATTCAGGGCATTTACCGGTATCAATTAACAGTGACCGATAACAAAGGCGCTACGTCCACAGATATTGTACAGGTAACAGTAAATGCATCTATCAATATTATACCTATTGCAATTGCCGGAGCAGATAAAACAATAACACTTCCTACCAACACGATTAGCTTGACCGGAAGTGGAACTGATGCAGACGGAACAATTACCGGGTATAAATGGTTGAAGATATCAGGAGCTGCGTCAGGCACCATTACTTCACCCAATGCTAACAATACCAACATCACAAATCTGGTACAAGGTGTTTATCTGTTTCAATTAACTGTAACTGATAATAGTGGAGCTTCTGCAAAAGATACCATAAAAGTTACCGTGAACCCTGCACCCAATCAGCCACCATTATTAAATGCAGGTTTAGATAAAATAATTACTTTGCCAACAAACTTTCTTACGTTAACAGGATCGGGAACAGATGTGGATGGTACCATTGCCAGTTATGCCTGGGCTATAGTTTCAGGGCCTGCAACCGGATCAATTATTTCACCCAATTCAAGCAATACAGCAGTAACCAATTTGGTGGAAGCTGTATATCAATTTCAATTAACTGTAACTGATAATAACGGTGCTACTTCGAAAGATACGGTGAAAGTAACTGTTAATAAAGCACCTAATAAATTACCGGTATCGGATGCTGATACTGATAAAATAATTACTTTACCTGTTAACTACATTACTTTAACAGGTACAGGTACTGATGCTGATGGTACAATTTCGAGCTATACGTGGACAAAGGTTTCCGGTCCTGCCGCAGGCACAATCGTATCCCAAAATTCGGGCACCACGGAAATTAATAATTTAATGGTGGGTGTTTATCAATATGAATTAACAGTAAAAGATAATGAAGGAGCTGTTGGAAAAGATACTGTACAGGTAACTGTAAACGATGCAATAGCACCGAACAAACTGCCCGTTGCCGATGCTGGTGCTGACATAAATGTTGTGTTGCCAACCACCGACGCTATATTAAAAGGTAGAGGCACAGATACAGATGGCACGATTGTGGCCTATAATTGGAGAGTAATAGATGGGGCCTTAAATTATGTTCTGTCAAGCCCAGACGAAGCGGAAACCAAAATCGAAAATCTTCTTCCGGGGATTTATGAAATAGAATTTGCTGTTTCTGATAATGACGGTGATGTAGTAAAAGATACAATGCAATTAACTGTATCAAGCCCAAGATTGTCTGATACTACATATACCGCTAATGAATTTAAAGTATATCCTAACCCGGTATTTGATATAGCAAATATTAGTGTTACTACAATTAATGCAAATACAAAAGTCTATCTATCATTACTTGATGCTAGCGGAAAATTGGTTACAAACAAAGAGTTTGTTACCGCACAAAGAGAAACATATTTTAAGGTGGATATGTCGAATCTAAGCAATGGATATTATATCCTTGTATTAAAATTTGATGACGGACGTATTATTAGCAGAAAAGTGATGAAAAATGGCAGTAACTAAAATGTGAAATATAGCCATACACTGTTTGTAATTAGCCCGGCTTTTTAATAAGTTTACATAACGATTCTTGTAACCCATATTAGCCGGTTTTTCAAAACTCAATTTCAATGGCCAAAGCAGTTTACTTATGTGTTCGAAATCATGACCATATATTGCAAATAAGAAAGAAAGTTGCAGTTGCAACAAAAATATTAGTACCAGATAATATACCGGATGCGTCTTGCAAAATAGAAGAAACCGGAAATATAATTTATGGCATTGCTAACTACTCGGATGTTATAGCCGAACATAATGGCAGTATTTGTATGGGAATAGCCTACCCTGAGCAAAAAAACTGGTGGACGCCATTGGGCGCCTACCCAGACGGTTCCTTTGCCATTTTTAGAAGCGATGACAATTTTGTTGAAGCTGTAACAGACACAACCGCATCCAGAACAATCTGGTATTATAAAGATGATACCATTTTTATTTGCAGTACCTCTCAAAGGGCTATTATTACAGTATTGGGTAAATTTGATTTTGACAAACGTGCAATACCCTGGATGCTTTCTTCGGGCTCACTGGGACCAACCTTATCGTGGTGTAAAAACCTGTCAAGACTGGAGCCGCAAGCCTCCCTTTTACTAAACAGAAAAAGTTGGCAGTTAACTAAAAACAATGAAGCTGTTATTTTTTCATCCGTTGATGCCGCCCCTGCAAAGCATTATAAAAATTTACAAGACTCTCTGGTTAATTCTTTTAAGGATTTCAAATTCGATACCTCAAAGTGGGTTTTACCTTTATCCGGGGGATACGATAGCAGGGCAATCGCTTGCTTATTAAAGGCATCCGGAAAACACCTGGCACAAATAGATTCAGTTACCTGGGGATTAAAAGAATCGCTTAATAATAAAAACAATGATGCTTATGTAGCTACTCTTGTTGCAAAAGAACTAGGTATGCCACATCAATATTTAGCTACTGATAAAAAAGAAGTAAATATAGAGACTGTTTTTAATCGGTTTGTTTTAAATAGCGAAGGCAGGGTTGATCATATTGAAGGCTATACAGATGGCTTTAATTTATGGAAAATTTTATTTGATAATAAGAAATTGGGAATAATCCGTGGGGATGAAGGTTTTGGCTGGGGGAAAGTTACAGATGCTAAAAGAGTTAGATATATGTGTGGCCTTACTCTTTGTAAAGATTTTAGTAACCTGGAGAACTATGAATTTTTTGGATTTGAAAAACAGGAATTGCCGGATAATCTTCAATTGCGAAAAGGCGAAACCCCACAAATGCTGATAGATCGTTACTATGTTTCGTTCAGAATTCCTACTATTATGGCCGCCCTAAACGATCTTAAACTATCTTATGTGGAAGTGGTAAACCCTTTGCTCTCCAGGCAAATATTGATGCAGATGCGAAGCATCCCAGACCCTTTACGTATTGATAGAAAAGCATTTATAGAAGCGATGAAAGAACTTGTGCCTGATATAAGATATGCAACAGAAGATGCAACCCATGTTAAAGGAAACGTATTTAAATCTCCCGAAGCCATTACATTAATGAAAGAAGAATTAAATGCTGGTTATATGAAATATCTTTTCCCCGAAGCATTTATTAAAAAGATATTAGACAAATTGCAGCAACCGGAAGGAGTAAAAAAGGCTGGCGGGTTTAAAAATAAATTAAGGAGGATAATTAGACTATATTTTCCGTCTCGGTTAAAAGAATCATTGTATAACTTAATGGGAAAGCCCGTTATAGATAACAGCACAGTTGCATTCAGAATTTATCTAACAGGTAAAATGTATAAACAACTGACCCAAGACGCTGCTATTTCTGTAGAATAAACCGCTGTTAGTAGCAACTGTAGGTTTGTGGAATTGATTGTCAAAAACAATCTTTAGCCTTCTATTAAATACCCAATTGGCTTAAACGAATAATTATTAGACATTTCTGCAGAACAAGCCGTAAGCCCTACTATCAAATTCATTTTAGCTTCAATTACTACATAATCACCTGCTTTACTTTTGGGTGGCAGCACATCAACTTTTCCTGATTCGCCATTTACAGTAACATGCATAAATATATTGAAGCTGATTGGGATGTCATCCTGCTCAATGCCAAATTCCTTTAAAGCGGCGCACAGATTGCCAAAGCATCCCCGATGAGGTTCAGTATGGCCATAAATAATGCGGAATGTATCCGCACTGCAGGGGGTGAGTAAAAAATCATGCCTACCAACCGTATCTTCTATAATTTCAAACATGATGTTGCTTCTGTTTGAATAAAAAGGATGACCCTTGGTAAGAAAGATAGTTTCAGCATAATCGATAGTTCTTCCGGAAGAAAGATACTCCCGTTTATCTTCAAGATTGAAACAAATAAAATCCGAAACCTGCTCGCCCTGAATATCTGTGACTGTAAGCCTTTGTCCCTTTTTTAAAATAAAAGATACGCCGCTACGTGGTGGAATGATTTTCATTTGATAATTGGTGGTTATTGATTTTTAAAGGGCACTGCCAGGATTCATCATATTTTCTGCCGCTGTATTGAAAAACTTCTGAAGATTGTCCAAAATCCTGCAGCATTGGGTTAACCGATCCTGAATAAATAGTATCTCGTTGTCTAACGATTTTTTTCATTTTATCGTATCGATTGGTGCTTCTTAAATCTACAAACTGCTGGTGTGGGTTAAATACCAATGCCGGATACTTAAAGCGACGTGCTCCCCTGTTACTTGCAGGGTGGAGGCCAATGATATAAAAAGCTTCTTCTTTAATACTAAAACTAAAATCCTTTGAGGTAGGGTCGCTACTCACTCTTTTATCATAGTTATACTGTTGGGAATCAATATTCGCAAATGATTGCAGCCGTTGCCACAATAATTGATCAAACATTTGCTCATCAAAAATATCAGGCCCCTTAAATATAACAACAGCGCTGTGAAATAAATTTGTTGAGTTTCTGAATTCATCTACAAACGAATACATGAAATCAATTATTGACCTGTCATCCTTTGGACAAGCCATATGGTCGGCAACAAAAACACGAATATGGTCTCTGCTTAGGGCAGCCCTTGCGGCTACACACGGAAATTCCATGTTGGCAAGAAATGTAAAATAGTCTTCTGCACAATCGTTAACAGCAAACATGATAAAAATTTTAAGATTAATAATAAGCTTACAGCCTAATTCATAATCTTTCAACGGATATAAATACAAAAAAATTTTAAAGAAATAAACTTAACAGGGGATATTGCCTTTTCAGGATATTGATTTATAAGAGGATACTAAATATTATGGTATCTGGTTTTTAATAGAAACTGGTGTATTAAAATCTGATTGGAGAGCAAACATAGGCAATATCTTCTCAAGATAAAAAAAAGTTTTGCTATTTTTCGATGATTTTGAAAAAAAATGAAAAAAATCTATTCAAATTATGTGCTAATTAAAATCTATCTAAGTTCAATGCCTGTAAACTAGAAATTATAGAGATTTTTCAAAAATGAATTGAACGCAGCTATTTGTTATTTAAAAAAATAATAGACTTGAAAATTATTGAGTGGCAAACCAGTACAACATAGTCATTCCTAGAGAACTTTAATTTTTATAATTGTAATTACTATAAAAAAAATTACAAAAAGAAATTTAGTTAAAATCGAGTTTAATAGTAAATCAAAAACCTTAAAAAATTCTTCCTTTTCAGCTCCCACTGGCCGGTAATTAGAGAGGAGTGATTGGCTATTCAAAAAAATAAAGCAAAAAAAATACAAATTTTAACAAATTCGGCATTATATTTGTCACCTATCTGTCCAATTCTTCTACCCTTTTGTGAAATTATTTCCCCAAAAATTCTATTTAACGATCGTTATCCCATTAGAAAATCACTTATTAAAGATAATTGTATGTTGTGCGATGTACAATTTCTCATTTATGTTAAATTATTTAGAATTTTATGAAACCAATAGTAAAGGGTAAGTCGGGGTGGAAATCACTATGTAAGTGTATTTTAATTTTTTTGTTACTTCTATCTACCCAGGTGCAGGGTAAAAATTATTATATTTCTGCCAGTGGTAATAATTCCAACGATGGCCTAACTGTTGCTACACCATGGCAAACTATTTCGAAAGTAAACAGCTTTGTATTTGGTTGGGGAGATTTTGTTCTTTTTAAAAGAGGAGACACTTTTTATGGAAGCATAGTTGTTAGCCGAAGTAATTTAAATTTTGGTGCATATGGAACTGGTGCCAAACCCATCATTACCGGCCTGTCTACAGTAACAGGTTGGGTTAATTTAGGTGGCAATATTTGGGAAGCCCCTGTAACCAATGTGCCGATTGGCGTTAATTTAGTTTTACGGGACGGAACAATACAACAAATAGGCAGATACCCAAATACTGATGCACCAAACGGAGGGTACCTTACCTATACCGCAGCAACTACTACATCTATCACAGGACCTGCACTCTCAACAACAACCAACTGGACTGGGGCAGAGGTTGCCATAAGGCTTAATCGCTGGGACATTAGAAAACAAATTATTACCGTACACTCGGGCGGAGTTATTTCTTTTGCAAGTAACGTCGAAATTCCACGCTTGAACTATGGGTATTTCTTTCAACGTGATGCCAAAACATTGGATAAGGATGGTGAATGGTGGCACAATGAAAAAGAAAGCAAATTAAGAATGTTTTTTGGAAACAATAATCCTGTACTGTACAATATACAAATTGCCACAATAGACACCTTGTTTAAAATTGAATACTTTAATAGTGAAGTAGTAAGCGACTTGGCATTTTATGGCGCTGGTAAAAGAGCAATATGGACTCACGGTGGTGTTGGTATTACCATCAAAAATTGTGATGTAATCAACAGCGGGGCTGAAGCCATTACCTGTTTATTTTCTCTTAATGCTACTGTAGATAATTGTACCACAACGAATAGCTTAGGTTCGGGCATAAGGATGTTAAATAATGATAACGAAATTTCCAATATATTGGTTAAAAACTGTACAACGACAAATACCGCATATATAGTCGGTATGGAAACCAGTGGTGACCATAATTCCGGCGCAGGTATAGCCTGCCAAAAAGGCGATGGTATTACCATACAAAATAACACTATTACGAACTCTGGCTACATTGGTATATCATGGCAGGGTGATAACGTTATTATAAAAAATAATTTCATTAATACTTTCTGCACGCTGAGAGATGATGGAGGTGCTATTTATACTGTTGAAAATGCAGGAAGTAATTTGCCAACCCGTAACAATAGAAAAATTATTGGCAATATAATGATCAATGGCCGTGGGAATAACAACGGAACCAACAACCCTAAAGGTAACAGTGCAAGAGGACTTTATTTCGATTTAGGAACCAGAACTGTTGTTGCAGACTCTAATACTGTTATAAATGTAGTTGGCGGCGCATTTCATGGAAATAACAATGCCAGTCTTACAATAACAAACAACGTGTTCTTTAACACCAATGGATATTCGTCGCAAAGATTTGCTAATGCCCCATCTGTTAGGAACATGACTATCAAGAAAAACATAGTGTACCCATATAGATTTGAGTACAGAAACCTGGGTATCAATTTACCGGTTATTACAAAAGAAGCTGATATCCTTGCCATGGGTTTAATTGACAGCAATTATTATTCGTTAAGAAACGGAATTGATACATCTCTATTAACTGTTACAACCAATGCGGATGGTACCGGGTACCGGGAAGGATTTTTTGCGTTCCCTTATTTAACAGGAACGATTGGAATCGAAAAAAAATCAATAAACGTAGTTAATACCGGAACATTAGAATATAATGCCAGTAACACAGCTATAATTGTTCAATTTTCAGGCTTAAGTAAAAAGGATGTGTTCGGAAACGTTTACAACAATTCTGCTACTATACCAGCATGGAGAAGTATGGTGCTTATTCCCAATGGAACAACTACCCCAAATAAAGCGCCTGTTGCAAATGCAGGCGCCGACAAAACAATCATTTTACCTACGGATAGTACTACTTTAACCGGAACAGCTACTGATTCAGATGGCACTATTTTAAGTTATGCATGGTTGAAAGTATCAGGGCCTTCCAATGGAACTATTGCTTCACCCACTAGTGCCAGTACAACAATAAATAGTTTAGTACAAGGGATTTATAAATTTGAATTGACAGTTACAGATAATAATGGAGCTACGGGAAAAGACACCGTTCAAATAACTGTAAATATAACTGGCAACCAAATGCCTAAAGCAAATGCCGGATCAGACAAAACTATTACTTTGCCCACCAACAGCACAACACTAACAGGAACGGGAACAGATACTGATGGAACTATTTCAGTTTATGCGTGGGCTAAAATAGCAGTACCTTCCTCCGGAACTATTACATCACCTACTGTTGCAAGTACTACAATAACTAGTTTGGCACAAGGTATTTATCAATTTGAATTAAAAGTGACAGATAATGGCGGAGTTGTTGGAAGAGACACTCTGCAGGTAACTGTAAATGCAGCCATTAATCAAACACCAATTGCAAACGCAGGAGCAGACATATTAATAACACTACCCGCCAACAGCACAACACTAACAGGAACGGGAACAGATACTGATGGAACTATTTCAAGTTATGCATGGGCTAAAATTTCAGGACCTGCGTCTGGGTCTATTGCATCACCTGCTGCTGCAAATACTGCAATCAATAATTTGGTGCAAGGTGTTTATCAATTTGAATTAAAGGTAACAGATAACGGAGGAGCAACCGGAAAAGACACTGTGCAGGTAACTGTAAATGCCGCCATTAACCAACCGCCCATTGCAAACGCAGGAACAGATCAAGAAATAACATTACCTACCAACAGCATTTTGTTAACCGGCATCGGAACAGACGCAGATGGCATCGTTGCGAGTTATGCATGGACAAAAATATCAGGGCCTGCCTCTGGAACCATTGCATCACCTGCCACTGCAAGTACGGCAATAAATAATTTGGTGCAAGGTACTTATCAATTTGAGTTGAGAGTAACAGATAATAGTGGCGCTGTAGAAAAAGATACAATGCAGGTAACGGTGAATCCACAGCCTGTTAGCGCTAAACTTACTACTGCTGCAATTGAAACGATAAATTGCTCTGGCAACAGTTCAACCGTAAATGTAACTGCTAATGGGGGAGTTGCTCCTTATACCGGGACTGGCAGTTTTAATGCTGATGCAGGAAAGGGAACATTAAAAATTTCCTTCCCCACCAGTGTTTCAACTACCCAAACTACAATTTATTTTAAAGTCGGTAACGTTGTTGCCGGAAAAAGTTATGTATTAAGATTTACTACTTTAGGTTCAACGGATAATGTACCAATGGATATTACGCTCAAAAAGTACGTGTCACCTTTTACCTCTCTTGCAACTTCAAAAACTACCACTTTTGGAACGTCGATAAAACAACATGAATTTATTTTTACTCCAACCATTTCAGATACGGATTCAAGAATTGATTTGTGGCTAACCCAGAATTCAGGAATTACCTACCTGGATAATATTGCCTTTTTTGAGGCAGACACAACCGGGCGACTCACAAGTAATAATGTAGTTCCTAAAGGACAATTTGAAACTGATATTAGTGCAATTCGCTTCTGGAGTTCAAACAACAACCAACTGGTGCAGTGGGATAATACAAGCAAAATAGGTAACATTAATTATTATACGGTTACTGATTCTTCGGGTAGTGTATCTACTGTTGGTTTGCCTATAAAGCAATCTGCAACAGTATTAGCTGCTGCGGTTTTATCAGAAGGTTCACATATTTTAACTGTTTCTGCAACAGGGGGCACTTCACCCTACACAGGCACAGGTACGTTTACAGCAGTACTTGGTCTTAACTTATTTGTTGTGACTGATGCAAACGGATGTACTGCAACTATAAGTATAAATATACCTCCTTTAGCTGCTATTGTTATCGAGTCCCCGGTAAATTGCTCCGGTACAACATCTTCTGTTACTGTTTCAGCCAACGGCGGAACAAGCCCATATACAGGCACGGGAATTTTTAATACCAATGCAGGAAAGGGAACATTAAAAATTTCCTTTCCAACCAGTGTTTCAACTACCCAAACTACAATTTATTTTAAAGTCGGTAACGTTGTTGCCGGAAAAAGTTATGTATTAAGATTTACTACGTTAGGTTCCATGGATAATGTACCAATGGATATAACGCTCAAAAAATACGTGTCACCTTTTACCTCTCTTGCAACTTCAAAAACCACCAATTTTGGAACGTCGATAAAACAACATGAATTAATTTTTACTCCAACCATTTCAGATACGGATTCAAGAATTGATTTGTGGCTAACCCAGAATTCAGGAATTACCTACCTGGATAATATTGCCTTTTTTGAGGTAGACGCAACCGGGCGACTCATAAGTAATAATGTAGTTCCCAAAGGACAATTTGAAACAGACATTAGTGCTATTCGCTTCTGGAGTTCAAACAGCAATCAACTGGTACAATGGGATAATTCAAGTAAAATAGGCAACATTAATTATTATACGGTTACTGATGCTGATGGTAGTATATCTATTGTTGGTTTGCCTATAAAACAATCTGCTACAATATTAACAGCAACTGTTTCGCAGAGTTCAAATAATTTGATTGTTTCAGCAACAGGTGGCACTTCACCTTACACAGGCACAGGTACGTTTACAGCAGTACTTGGTCTCAACACATTTGTTGTGACTGATGCAAACGGATGTACTGCAACTACAAGTTTAAATGTAACTCAACTTTCCGCAGCAAGAGTATCGGTTAGAACTACACCTACCGCAGTTGCAGTTCTAAATACAGAAAACTCATTACAGACATTTAAAATTAGTTGTTTCCCAAATCCCGCTTTTAATGAGTTTGGATTATTAGTAGAAGGTAAAAACAATGAAAAAATAAATGTTTCAATAATAAGTGAAGATGGCAGGATTGTATTCCACACTACAGGAATGGCCAATAAAAAATATAAGTTTGGTGAAGATTTTGCCGCTGGCATATATGTAATCAAAGTAACAAATGGCAATGATTCCAAAACACTAAAGATTATTAAATCTTCCAGGTAAATATTTTCATGATAACAAAAAACCCCATATGCTTGCCGGCAATGGGGTTTTACTTTTTATTAATTTAAGTAATAATATCTACTTATTACTGTCGATTCTAAAAGTTACAAATAATAGTTAGCTTTTATCATAAGCTAAAGCTAATAGCTGGTCGATGTAATTTCTGATCTTCATTTCATTATCAACTGTACGGCTTGATATCAAAGGAAGTAGATTGCTTGATTTTGTGTAAAATTGGAAACAATCAACCAGTTCGGCAGGCATAGGTATCGTTTTTATCAGCACATCTGATTTTGTTTTTATGCCTTTTTCTACAAATGCTGTTGCCACAATATCAGCAATCATTTGAGTTGAAATCGGATTATTTCCTCCTAAATCATAAATTCCATTAGACACAGTATCATCTCTCAATATTTCAATAATTACATCTGCAACATCTTCTACCCAAACATAGTCACGCTGAATTTGCCTGTCGAAAATATCAATAAATCCATTATCACGAATAAAACTAAAAAACCGAAATGGAAGACTGGCATTTTTGCCTTTATGAAATTCTCCCATACCAAAAATATTAAAGAACCTAAGCCCAATTACCCGATTTTTATAGGAAGCTAAATTGGCATCAACATGCTTATCGAAAAGCCATTTAGACCAGGCATAAATATTATGAGGATCCTGTTGATTTTCTTTGTTTGCTCCTTTTTGTGGTGCATTGCCATAGATAGCAGAACTTGAAGCATAAATCAGCGGAATATTTTGTTCCTGGGCTATTTCAAGATAAAATTTACTGTGCTCGTAATTTGTTTCTAACATTAAGTCAGCGTCCTTTATTAAAACATCCGCATTTGCGCCAATGTGAATAATAGCTGATATGTCGTATTTTTTAAAAGTATTTTTTAAAAAGGCAGTGCCTTGTTTGTACGATAAATAATCTACAAAAGACAATGACTTTAAGTTTTTGAACTTTTGTTCATCGTAATTATCAACAATAATTATATTTTTTAGGCCAAGATCATTTAACTTTTTAACGATGTTAGAACCAAGGAATCCGCAACCGCCTGTTACGATGATTGTCTTATGCTTCATAAATTGAAATTTAAATATTTTAAAGTATTTTAAAAAGTGCTTAATCGATTTAGAAACGTAGATATCGGCTAATTATTTACTTGGATATTAAATAAATAATAATTGTGCCACTCTTGATGCTTCTCCTCAACAGATGTAAAAACTACAACATACATATTTGTTGTTAGCACCGGAGCACTGGAAAAATTTAAGACAAACGGATTGGATTTTAAGTACGTCAATGCCAACCTGCTGTATCTCTACCAAACCCAGCCAACAAAATCTTTACTGATTTTCCACCAACAAATGCTAACCTAAAATAAAATTCAGTTTGATATAAAAACTACTTTACAGGATAATGCATTTTGTAAAAACCCAAGGTGCTTTTTGCAATGTTCGACCATGAAAACTCCCCCTGCTGAAAATTACTGATGTTAACACCCATTTTATCCCGGAGTTCTTTATTGGAGATAAAATTTCCAATGGCCTCTGCAAAAGACGGAGCATCTATTTTGTCCACTAGTATTCCATTTATATTGTGCTCAATTACTTCAGTAAACCCACCAATATTGCTTGCAATAATTGGTTTATTAAAAGGAAAAACCGTCATCGGTATACCACTTTGTGAGGCAGAACGGTAAGGACAAACAACCACCGTACTGTTTTTTATCAAGTCGATGATTTCTTCGTTACTCACAGAATAATTAAGGAATTCGTAGCTATCAATTCCTTCAAAACTAAAATAAGATTCTCCACCTCCAGCAACAATTAAATGCACGGGCTGGTTTTTTTGAATAATCTTTACTGCATCAATTAAAATATCGATCCCTTTATAAGGAACTACCCTGCCTATGTGGAGAATTACCGGAATAGATTTGTCGATCAATTTTCTCGATGTATTCAATTGTGCAGGTACAAAATGCAGATAAGTTTCGTGTACACTAAATCTTATAATGATGGTTTGATCCTTTTCAAGATCTGATGAAGTGATAGAAGAACGATAACTAACAAAGCGATCTTTTGATGTTTGAGAATGAAAGATTATGGGAATATTTCTCTCTATTAATCTATTCAAAATTCTGATATTGTAAGAGCCGGTATTGCTACTTTGATGGGCTGTTACTTCATGTAAAGTTTGAATTAGATTTTGTTTTCTTAAAAAGTGTAACAATAGCAAAGAAAACCGGTTGGCTGAATGAATTAAGTGAACCACATCGTATTTACCCTTAATTATTTGTTGACTAAATTTCCATGCATAATATATATCAGGGAAAAATGCCTTTTTGCCACCACCTGCGGGAAACACAAAAAATTTTGTTTTAACCTTTGACAGGTATTCACAAAGACTTTTCCCCATCTTCTTATATAAAATATCGCTATCAACAAACCCATATGGTTGCTTATTTTTGGAAAAATCCACTACAAAAACATTTTGATTGAATTTGGGCATTATTCCAAATAAATGCACATCTACATTTTCTTCCGCCAGGTGCTTTGTTAAAGGCATTGTTGCATCAATAGAATATGCAGAAATTAAGGCAACTTTCATTGTAAACTATTTTTATTATTTCTGCTTAATTGATTATTTTACTGAGGCCGAATCAGGTACGATTGTATCCAGTAAGTGTAACATTTTAAACAAACAAAATTATTAAGCAATAAGTCTTAGAAAGGACATCAAAAGATCGGATAGATAGATCTCTGCTTATAAAGCAAAAATCTATCATCAGAAATCTATTTCATTTCCTAGTGTAATTTTTTTAAAAAGTATCTAATCTGGTTAAACCGCAAATAAGGTAGCCTCAACAATTTCACAAATTGTATGGCCAACTGTAATATGAGCTTCCTGAATCCTGGGCGTATCATTGCTGGGTATTCTAATCAAATGGTCAGTTTCTCCAACCATTTTTCCACCCGATTGCCCTGCAAGTCCAACAGTTATCATTCCTTTAGCACGTGCAACTGTAAATGCCTTTAAAATATTAGGAGAATTACCGGATGTTGAAATTCCAATAAGAACATCGCCAGACTTACCAATTGCCTGCACCAAACGGGAGTAAACATTTTCATAACCATAGTCATTTCCAACAGCGGTCATAAAAGAGGTGTTGCAATGCAACGCTTCGGATGGCAGCGGCTGCCGGTCTAAATAAAACCGTCCGGAAAACTCTGCTGCTAAGTGCTGAGCGTCTGCAGCGCTTCCGCCATTACCACAAAAGTAAACGGAGTTTCCGTTCTTAAATGCGGTTACAATAATCTGTGCTATAGCATCTATTTGCGCTAGCATATGCTCATCATTACAGATGGCTAACTTAACATCTGCCGATGCAGTTAATCTTTGTTTAATCAATTCTTTATTTTGCATATCCATTTTTTTTAATAACCCATGTAAATAATCCATCTTCAACGAAACGAAAAGAATTAAATTGCCCGTCATACTGTTCTAATGCATGCATTACCTTGTATTTACTGATATCAGGACAATAAAACAACATATAACCTCCTCCACCTGCTCCCAAAATTTTGCCTCCAACAGCACCAGCAGCTTTCGCAGTCTCATAAATTTCATCAATCATTGGATTACTAATACCCTTCGCCATTTCTTTTTTATATCGGAAACCTTCATCAAGTATTTCTCCCAATTTATTGATATTGCCTTGCAATAATGCTTCTTTCATTTGCATAGCCTGCTCTTTAATTACATGCATTGCATCTAATGATTTTTCATTTTTGTTGCTTACATTTTTTTGCTGTTCTTCAATAATAGTCGACGATAAACGACTTTTTGAAGTATAGTACAAGAGTAAATTATTTTCCAATTCAAATATATATGGCTTGGGTATTCTAAGGGGATTAACAATTACCTTATCTCCACTGTAGAATTCCATGTAGTTGAAACCACCAAATGTAGCTGCATACTGATCTTGTTTACCGCCGGCCATATTCAACTGGATACGTTCAATTTCATACGACATGTGTGCTATATCATACGAACCAAGGGGAAGGCTCAACCACTCCACAAATGTGCCCAGGATGGCAACCATTAAGGTAGAGGAAGACCCAAGGCCGGAACCTGCAGGGGCATCAACATAAGTTGATAGCCTGAAACCCTTTAGCTCTTTTATATAATTTTTAGCCATGTAATTGTATGCCCCTTTTAATAAGTCGAGTTCACCGTTTATTGGTAATTCATCTGTTAGTTCGTATTCTGCAATTTCACCCCTATCCAACGCATGTAAAATTATTTTATCCTCTTCTATTAATTCAAGGCTTGCCCTTGCAGACATTGAGATGGTTGCATTTAATATTGCACCTCCAAATAAATCAGAATAAGGGGAGACATCGGTACCACCACCTGCAAACCCTATACGTAATGGCGCTTTACTTCTGTATATCATTTTATTATTTATTTTTAAGTTTAAGAAATTCAAACTTGTATATGTAGGTTAAAAGAGCGGAAGATAATAATAAACCTATCACCAGTCTGATTGAAAATGAATATTTTATTTTATAATAATAAGTCAAAAAAGACAAAAGGCCGATACTTCCAAATATAGCAAAGGAGTACAATATTGAAATATGTTTCTCCATTAGATTCCTGAATATCACCCAATGGTAAGTCATATTAATAAATGCCGCTATAACGAACGCCCATGCAAGGCCCGTGGCTCCGTATTTTGTTCCAAAATAAAAAATGGGCGACGCAACCACTCCATATATAATGGAAAGGGTAGCTAAAAGTTTCTGCTTATCCAAAGCGCTTAGTATGGTTCCAATCGTACAGAATATTGCAAACAATACTGTAAACCAACATTGAATGAGGATTACATTAGCTGTCGTAATATAGGCCTCTCCATAAAGCAACTTAACAATGTCCTGGCTAAATAGGGAAAAACACAACGAGCCCCAAATACCGGTCAGAATTATTATATTCAATAAACTTTTCACCCGCTTGGCAAACAAAACTTTATCGTTAATAGCCAGGCGTGCAAGCATGGGAAATAAGGCAGTAAGCAACATGCTTAGCATCATTTGCAAAGGTGAGAGAATTCGATTCCCGAGGTTAAAAAGACCAATCTGGTCGATACTCGAATTAAACTGAAGCAACAAAATCGGTATCTGACTTTGTATAGATGAAAAAACTGCAAGTATAAAATAGAAGTTGCTTTGGCGAAGTAACATTTTATGCTCATCGAAATTAGTAATGGGTTCTTTGGGGATATTGTTGAGAATTTTGCGCCGCAACCAAATGTAATAAATTATGGTTTTTGTGCCTTGGTTAATTACATAGGCAAAAAGCAAAGTTTGAACGGTAAAAAGGGAATTGGGTATTAAATAAATTTCAGCAATCCATATGGTCGTCATGATAAGATTGATAATTCCGGAGGTTTGCATTTTTTCAGATCCAAATGAAACACTTTCAATAGAGTCCCAGAATGACTGAAAAACCATCAGCAATAAAAGAACGAAAATTAATACAGGGGGTAATGATTGCCTGTTGTGCAGCTGAGAATAACCGACGGCCAGCAACATTGCCAGTGCCGTGGTAAATATTCTGATTTGGTTAGAAATTGTAAAAATCTTACGGGCATCCTGTTTATTTCGGGCAATATGCCGGACTACCACTATCCGCAAACCAAATACTGATATAATTGAAAAAATTGTTACCTGTAAATTTACGAGGTTAAATAATCCATATCCGGCAGGTTGCAATTGCCGTGCAACCCGGATGCTGGACAAAATTGATAGTACTTGTATTAATAAATTGGTGCCAGTCAGTACTGAGAAGTTCTTAATTATTTTATTGTTGAAAATACTCATCCAATTTTTATTTTTAAAAAATTATAAAAATTATTTATAATCATTTTGTTTCGTTTATGCAAAAATTGCTTCATTCTAACAGGCCTGATAAGTACCTTCATCCAGTTGGTTGATTGCGTGGCAGGCTTAATCCGGTGGGTTTGCGTTAAAAGATAAGTATCCTTATAAAAACAAATGGAAATACCAGCCAGGTACAATCGCTCACTTAAATCAACATCTTCTATTTCACCCCAGTTCAAATATGGATTTAGCTTTACTTTCGCCAGGATATGCTTTTTCAAAAGCATAAAGCCACCATCTGAATATATGTGTCGATCCCATTTAGTATAATCCAGCCGGGTTGATTTTGCTTTCTGAAATTCAGTAAAGTCATGAAAGGATTTTAACCAGTCATTTACTCTTAGAGACCGGGTATCCTCATCCAGAATGGGCATACAAAGCTGATCAAAATAATTGCCGTATTTACAGATTTGTTCATACCAGTTTTCAGCAAACGAGATCCGGTCATGCATAATTACCAGGTTATTATAACGTGCATGATCAATTATCCTGTTTTTTTTTTTCGAAATTGGTATCCTTACATCAAAATAAAGGTCTTTATCATCCAGAACTGCCACACGTTCCGGCAACTGTAATGACGGCGATGGTCCGCAGATAAGAATTTCATATTCCGGTATTTTGAATGCGGTGATCTGGTTGATAATATTTAAGACACGCTCATTTTTTCTACCATCACTTACAATACCAAACGACCATCTGCTGATGCGATCATCCACGGGCAAAACAGGCTGGATTTTTTTTAACCAAATGTAATCTACGTTGTCAACGAACTGCTTTTTATGAACATGGTAGCGTTCCTGGTAACTAGTCGAGATTTCATTCATAAGGAAATTCAGTGGCCTAAGCGGGTACCCACCAGAATCAAAGCTTACCCGGTAAAATTCAATATATAATTCACCGCCAACTTCCAGCAAGGCATCCATCATTTTTAAGATATGCCTGATGTATTTTGTAGTTTCAAAAACTCCTTTTGTTTTAATACTTTTTATAGATTCAGGAGCTAAATTATTTTTAACGAAAAAAGGCTCACAGGAATGAAAGTCTTTTTCGGTTAAAACAATTTCATCACTACCGGGCGAATAATTAATTGCTGAATGGAATACGAATAGGTCCATATGTAAAATTTATCCTTTGAACGTTTGTTTTAGGTAATCATAATATTCTTCCGGTATTCCGCAAAACAGAACGGCTGACCGGTCAATTAAATGAATATGAATATTACTATTTTGCGCAATCAGCCAGTTGTACAAAGGTGCAACAAACAGCTCTTTGGTACTATTAATTTGTGATATCTCATTTCTTGATGTAAACGCCACATTAAATAACGCAGCGCTTTTAAAATAATACAACCCGGTAGAACAGTAATTGGATATCTGCACTTTTTCCGCAGTTTTTACCACCCTGGTAGATGTTGCACACGCTGTTTTTGCGTACGACCAATTTGGGCCTTCCCCATAAAATACTTCTAAATAACCATCCCAGGTATTTATTACTTCAGGAAACCTAAATCCGTGGCGAAAGGTATCAATATTAAACACTGTGATGGGTTCATCCTCTCTTGTTTTGGACAGAGTTAGTCCCAAATAAACTGTTTCTGCCTGCCCCTGGGTAGGGCTATCCAAAATAACTATTTCATAGTCCTCTATTCCAAGGAGTTTACATTCTTGCTCTATAAAAAGTTTCGTATCAAAAATGTTTCGTGCAATAAAAAGAAATCTGCAATTTTTATAGTAATGCGAAAAACCTCTTACTGCTAAATTAAAAAGGCTCTTATTGCCGGCATACAGCATGTATTTGGGTAATGTAAATCCTTCCCGGATAAAGCGCTGACTTAAACCCGCCATTGAAAATACAATTGTCATATTGTGTTTATTTGAATTCTTTAAATTCTACATACAAGCGAAGTGCATTCGCCAGCATAGCTTTCTGCCGTAAAGGATTGTCTTTATGCAAAGGAAGCATCGAGAGAAACAAATGCACGAGGATAGGATAGGTACTAGCTTCTTTAATGCTCATTCCGGCAAATTGATTGTTTACAAAAAAATGCTGGATCTTTTGAATTGTGTGGTTAGAAAATACGCTGAATGAAATATTGTATGGATCCATCTCTTCGTAAACGAAATAGCCTGCAATAATAAAATCATACATACCAATAACAGAATGAGCTAACTTGGCTATATCATATCGAATATCCCCATATATAGTTTGAGCTCCTTCCACATCAACCCCCCTGGGGTCAATTACTTTAATAGATTTTGTTCTGAAGTCGTATAGGATATTACTAAAACAAAAATCACCATGAATAATAGATTGCTGCTCTGAAGAGGGAACAGAAATTAAAGAATTCATTTCTTTTACAATTTCGTTTAAAGAAGGAACTTTAATTTCATTGTATATCCATTCTTTGTCTAAATCAACGCCATTCTCTTTTGCATAAGTTTGAAGCCGGAGCTGCGTTTTTTCACTATACAGCCGGTTGGCTTTTTCGGCAATATTTAAATGAACCGGGGCACTGAATTTCATACAATCCACCAGAAATTCATTGCAGGAACGTAAAATATTCTGCCAAATAAAATATTCATTCTTGCCATAAACAAACAGTTCAGCCAAGGAACTCAGGTAGAAATATTCTATCTGGTAAAAACTTTTATCTGGTTCCGCTCCCTGGTTCCACAATGCAGGAATATACTTTTTTAAAGCAATTGGTGTATTGGAAAACCAGTTCGCTTCAGCAAGGATCTTGTTATTGTCACTGCTATACTTAATAACTGAAAATCCGTCAATTTTAAGGTCGTTAAAAAACCGTTGGGTGGTTAAGTGCGTCCTGGAACGATAATAGGTATTGGCATGCCCAAAATCCAGCCATGTGTTTGACATTTCCTCCTTCACTTCTTTTCTGTGCTTGTAAAGCAAGATACCCTTTACAAAATCATAGTTTGATTCTGTAATAGACTTAATCAATAAACTTTGATTAGAAAAAGAAAAATAACCTGCGTACACGAACTCTTCGTTTTTCAGGTCATCGGAAAATGCCCACGCATAGTTGTCGGATGCTTTGCCAATCAGGTATGCATCGGACAACGAAGGAAGTGATTCAAATAAGGTATCACCATGGAGTATATTTAATGGCTCATTGTATTTGGCAGTAACATTCAACACATACACAATGGATTGCCCCAAAGAAAATCCCTCGGGCACGTAAACTATTTTCACTTTCTTCAATTCGAATATTTCGTTATCCTTTTCCGAAACCGAAAAGCCTGCCGGAAGCGATAGAACGATTGTTTCATTCGTATTGGCTAAAGCCAACTGGTGCTGGTACAACCGCTTATTTTGTAAAGGCAAAAAAGAAGGAGGGATTTTACCATATTCGGTAGCCAACTCGCTGGTTATATATGCTGCCGATGTTATTAAGAACATGGAGGTTTAATTTTTTCTTTTTCCTGTTTCAGAATGTCCTGAATTTCATTATATGAATATTTGAGAAACTCTGATGGCCTGATTGACTTATCATCAATATAAAATCCATCAAATCCGCACCAGGGCTTACCTACATACACTTCATCAAAAGGAACATCGTGTTTTCGTAACCAATCTATTATATTGGGTAAGGTATAAATATTTATTTTCCCGAGGTTAGACTCGTAAGTACGCATATTTCTACTGGAATTGATAACGATTTCAAATCCGTCTTCTTTATACTCTTTAAGCTTTGCAATAATTTCAGGAACAGGGCTACTGTTAATATAATCCCCTTTAATGGTTATGGAAACAGTATCATCCAGGTCTACAATTAGTCTTTTCATTTGTTACTTAATTATTGGTTTATCAACTTTATATTAACGCAATTTTTTAAAGAATGTTATACAGGGATTTCAGGCAAGTGTCTCATGCTATTGCATTGCGTTAAGTCTATTCTACTCCTTATTCTGTTCTTCTTCAGTTTCATATTCAGCTTGTTTTAAAAAATAGTGCAAGCCAAGAAATACCCCTGCAAATAACCCGAATTCAGCTTGCTGATAGTCGAATGATAATTCCCAGGAGATATAAAAAAAACGAAACGTAACCATCGTAATAAAATATGCTTTAAGTGTCGAATATAGAAAAAAAATAAACGGATCATGGTTATCCAGGTCTATTCCGTCCAAATTCTTTTTCGTACCACTTAGCAAAACAAAAAACTTTATATAATATAAAAACATTCCTATCACCCCAAATGCAGTAAGAGTGCCGATAAAAGGCATATCAACAAATCCAAACATTCCAAACGCCTGCATTCCTTTTATTTCAGTCAACCCTATCCCGGTCCAAAAATTATCAAAAAAAAGCTTCGTCATAATCGGGAACTGAAAGTCGAATCTTGTATCTGCCGAGCTATCTGTCGCATTGCCGGAAAAATATGCAACGGTATTGCTAAACAGGTTTTGAATCTCGGTGAGGTATTCCCCAAAAAAAATGCTCGATAGAAAAACTACCGATATTAAAAGAAAGAGGTATTTAAAAAGATTAAGTGCTTCTACATATTTCCTTATTAAAAAAAAGGAAAGAAACGCTCCCATAGTTACATAAAACATAGCTAACCTGTAAAAAGCTAGTATAAGTACAACATAAGAAAATATGCCTATTAATATAAGCAGATATTTGGACGTATTTTTTAACCTGGTAGACAATGCCGCTGCCGGGAGCAGGTAGCTAAAAAATATAATAAATTGCCTCAGGTCGTATCCTGCCAACCTATCAATATTAGCCCCAGTATCTCGGTCATAACTTTTTAACCTGAAAAGATCCAGATCCATTATCAATGATATGTAATAGACAGAGAGAAAAGCGGCCGCTACTAATGCAAATGACATCAAAAGCTTTTTAGGCTGTTTTAGGGTAAAATAATAGGCAGGTATGATCGTTAAAAACCCAATCATATACCCAATGTTACCCAAAATGGATTTAGCATTTAATTCAGCCTTATATCCAATATTTATCAAAAGCAGGTATAGCCCAAATATAAAACCCATAAAAATGAGGGTTTTAACCTTCTTATCATTAAATAATAAAAACAAAGATTTGCCGTCTTTAACAAAAACGATAAACATACAAGCAAGCGTTAGGAGTTTAGCCCAGTTATAACCAAAACAAGACATTACATCCACATGCATTACAATACAAAATACAAAACAATAAACAGGATTAAGAAAGAACAAACCTACAAGTAATGTTATAAATACCGCTAAAGGGATGCTGCCCGCAGAAGAACCCATTTTCATTGATATATAATTCAAAATAAACAACGAACCAAGCAATGCTACCAGTCCAAAAACAGGAATGGTTTCAGTATCCAGATCGTTATCTCCATTATATATTGACAAATGATTGTATTTTAAATCCTTGAAATATAGCGTTTATAATAAGGCGGCGGGCGGCAAAAAAATTACCAGGTAATCCACCTACTTAAAATAATCAATATACCAATCAATAAAATTATTTACGCCCTCTTGCACAGAAGTAGATGGGTTATAACCAAGGTCTGATTTTAAAGCACTCACGTCTGCATATGTTTTAAAAACATCACCCGGCTGCATGGGCATCATTATTTTTTCAGCTTTCTTCCCTAATTTATTCTCGATGGCTTCAATAAATTTTGTAAGTTTTACCGGGGCGCTATTCCCGATGTTATACAATTGGTAGGGCGCCCTGGAGGAGGAGGGTTCCGGCGTTACACCCGACCATTCAGGATTACCAGTAGGCGGATGATTTACCACTCGAATTACTCCATCCACAATATCATCAATATAAGTAAAGTCCCGTTCCATATCGCCATTATTAAATACCTGTATAGGCTGCCCTTCAACAATAGCTTTGGTAAATAAAAACATAGCCATATCCGGCCTTCCCCATGGCCCATACACGGTGAAAAAACGCAACCCTGTTGTTGGCAAACCATACAAATGACTATATACATGCGCCATCAGTTCGTTGCTCTTTTTTGTAGCTGCATATAAACTAACAGGATGATCTACCGACTGATTTGTAGTGAAGGGAATAGTTTCATTTAATCCATACACGCTGCTACTGCTTGCATATACAAAATGCTTTATGTGGTTGTGCCTGCAACATTCTAATAAATTTGCAAAGCCTACAATATTACTTTCAATATATGCAGCCGGATTTGTAATACTATACCTTACACCTGCCTGTGCTGCCAGGTTAACTACGATATCAAACTGCTGATTTAAAAATAGTTTATCGAGATTTTCCTTATCCTCCAGTTTAAGTTGAATAAAAGAATAGCCCTCCATTTTTGTGCTTGTTGTGGGTTGATTGTATTCAATACAATCTTCAGCTATGCCTGCTTTCAAAAGCCTGTCGTATTTAAGACTAACATGATAGTAGTCATTGATTGAGTCTAGGCCCACCACTTCAAACCCGGTTTTTATAAGCTGATTTACCAAATGGTATCCGATAAATCCAGCAGCGCCTGTGACTAGTACTTTCATAATTATTATTTGTGATTAACAACCTTTTTTTAGTGTGTTAAAAGAATAAATTAGTTTGTTTCCAGCATCATTTTTTTATCAAAAGAATGAATTATTGAAACTGTATTATCTATATTTCCTTTGGACGAAGCACCAAACAAAACCGATTCAATATTTGGTAATCCACACACGTATTCAAGTGCTTCTTTTGGATTAATGGCACCTCCGCCTAATACCTGCATTGCAACAGCACGAAACTTTTTAGTCTTCAGTGTTTCTTCGTAAATTTCTTTACCGCCCGACATCCTGAAACCAACTTTGTTTATAGATGCACATACAATTGGATTTTCTACTCCGCCTTTTTCAAGTACTTCAACCAGTTTGGGCATGTTCATTGTGATAAAACCAGCCTCTGCATTGTGCTTCTTTTTTATGTAGACATGAAATGCAACCAGCACATCATAAGCTCTTAACCCTAACAGCAAATCTGTAATTACATTTTGCAAAAATATAACTGGTGTATTGATGCCCTTAAACATTTTCATTTCTGCATCTATCATCAACTCCATAATGGCTTCATAATCTTTTGACAGATATGCCATCCCTCCTTTAAACAATGATCCAAAAAAATTACCAGGAACATATTGCTTTAAAGTTCCTGCAATACCAAGCTCAGTTACCGCATTGGCATATTTATGGGCATAAGGCATGCAGGGAAAAATTTTAAAGTCTTTGTACTTTTCCGGGTTAGCTCTTATAATGTCGCAAATATTGGCAATCCTGTCATGTGTTGTGCACATGAAGGTATTTATTCCAGCATTTATGGCATCATCCAACACTTTTATAATTGCCTTGTCGTCTTTAAATTTTATTGATTGTTCACGGGATTTGCTATCTGAAATATGATTAACTGCAAAAAACTGGTTATCTCCAAAAAGTATTCTTTCCATTACTTATTATTTTGAATTATTTCTGATGATTGAAATGGCTTTATCTGTATTGGCGGCACTAGCAAAATTATTAATATTGTTAGGCACTTCTCCTTTTGCTGCTTTTACAAAATAATCTAGTTGAGCAGAATATTCTTCTCCTCTTAAATAAAAGTCAACACTATCCTGCAACTCAGTTATGTATTTTACATTCCATCCTTTTGAATACCCGGCAAGTGCATTTTCTTCTTTGAAGAAAACTTTTAATTCGTTGGCATCGGATACAAGCTTCCCCTGCGTTCCTACCAATGTAACAGAGGTCGACATTTTACGGTAGGTATCATCGCTCCAGTTTACGGATAGCAAACCGGTTTGTCCTGATTGCATTTCGAGTAAGGAATACACTGCATCTTCTACTTTTCCTGAATAAATGGATTTAAGCAATGTGCCTTTTGCTGCCTGTACAGGAGAAATAATATCATTTAAAAGATCAATTACATGCGATGCATAATCCAATAAACACCCACCACCTTCAGCAGGGTCAGACCGCCAGGTTTCTGCTTTCTTTTTTAATACAACCGGCCCATAAGACTCTCCAATAAAATGATAAATATCGCCCAGCACTCCACTAGCTGCAATTCGTTTTACTTCCTTAAAAGTACCAATGAATTTATTGTGATAGCCTACCTGGTTTACCAATTTGTTTTTAGCTGCCAGCGCAACCAACTCTTCACTTTGATCGTAACTAAGGCAGAAGGGTTTTTCTGCGAAAACATGAATATTTTTTTCTAACAAATCCTTTATGATACTGTAATGAAATTTAGTTGGAACTGCTACAACTACTGCATCCGGTTTGGTTTCTGCAATCATTTTACTGTAGTCTGCAAAGCAGTTGAACTTTCCTTGTTTGGATAAAAAATCTGTGACCATTTTAGAGGTGTCGCAAACACCTACAATATCTGCATCTGCATACCCACCCAATATAGATAAATGGGATATCCCCATTTTTCCAGCCCCTATCAAAGCAATTTTAAGCATATCTTCTTTTAATTATTTTTTTAATAAACTAATATATTGATCAGTTATTGTATCCCAATTAAACCTTTCCTTTATATCCATAGCTCCTGCCGCCGCTTTCTCTTTTATTTCAACGCTATTTTCAATTGCATATTGAAGTTGACTTTCAAGATTTGCTTTATCACCTGAAATAAAGGTAGTGGCGTTTTCGCCACAAATAAATTTATTCTCGATAATATCGGAGCAAATTAAGGGAACCCCTAATCCCATTACAGTAAGTATTACGGGCGACAAACCTTCTATTAAAGAGGGCTGTACATACGCATAAGCATTTTTCATCAATACGTTAGTATCATCGCCATAAACATACCCCGGAAAAACGATACGCTTATCTTTTGAATTTTTTATTATAGCCTCGTATTCGTTTGGGTTGGGTGACCCTCCAATTAACACTAATTTTTTATCAGTGTGTAACGCTTCAAAAGCAGGTACTAACAAATGGAGGCCCTTATCGGGGATAAAACGCCCTACAAATAGAAAATATTCCCCGGTTTTAATCCCCAACTTATCTAATGTATCAGTGTTGTTGGGCGGTGTCTTTACTTCAGAACCATAAGGAATGAAATCATATTTCCTGTTAAATTTTTTTTCGAAATATTCTTTTGTAAATACATTATCGAAAGCAACTGCATTGGGACAATAAGCCGTTAGGTAATTGGAAAACATATAAAACAGTTTGCCATACCATGGCCATTTATCTCTTTTCCAATCCATGGCAAACTGACTTATTACAACACGCTTTCCAGCTAATCTTAAAAGCATTGCCCATATGCTGTTTGCGCCACTATGCAGGTGAACCACATCCGCTGTATTATGAAAAATAACATCGAACGTTGCTTTAGCAGAATGTACGAGTGTATCAAACCCTGCTTTTTGAACAGTTTTGAAATATTTTATTTGTACACCTTCATATTGGGCGTGCTGCAAATCTGTGTCATTGGGATAAATTCTGCAATACGCCAACAGGGTATGCCCTTTACCAACAATTCGGGGATAAAGTTCAAAAGCAATTTTATCGGAGCCTGCAGCGCCCGCCTTGGGAGGTATAGAACGAAATCCTCCAAATGCAGCGATTCTTAATTTTTCCATTTAACTAATCCAGGTAACCTTGGTAATACTGATCAATATATTGTTTCAAAGCTACCTTCCAATCCTGCATCAAATTGAGGTTTCGTAGCTCAAGTTTACGATTTACCAGTCTTTCGCAGGGAGGCCGTTCTGCAAAATAGATTTCTTTAAAATAATCTGATTTTACACTGGTAATTTTTACAGTTTCACTCAGTCCCAATTGCACCAGCAATTCTCCTGCCACTTCAAGCCTGCTTGTTTGCCCGCCACAAACCATATTGTACAATCCCCAATATTCGTTTTGTATCAATGCCTTTACATTCTTTGCAAAGTCGTGTGTAAAAGTTGGTGTACCGTCTTTGTCATCAACAATAAACAATTCTTTTTTACCGTCCTTTAACTGCTGCATTAATTTTTGAATAAACTTTTTATCCTTTTTAGGGCCAGCACCCATCATCCATCCTGCACGGCAAATTAAAAAACGGGTAGCGTTTTCTGCAACATATCTTTCGCCCATGTATTTAGACCTGGCGTATACGCCTAGCGGGTTCGGCAAATCCCAGTCATCGTATAATTCTTTAGCACCATCAAATATGCCTGCTGTACTTATATATAAAATTGGGATGTTTAGCTCATTGGCTATATAAACTGCGTTTTCAACAGACATGGTATTTGTAGCATACGTGTCTTCTGCATTCTCTTCACAATATTCAAGATTGGTATAGGCTCCCAGATGAAATAAATAATCGGGTTTAAAATTATGCACATCGTTTCTATATGCTGCAAGGTCCCTGAAATCCAAATAGGATAACCACGTTTCGTTAACATCCTTATCGGTGCATTTAATTTCATATTCGTCTTTAAACTGGTGATAGAACGCCTCACCCAACATTCCGCCGGAACCTGCGATGTAGATCTTTTTTTTAGTCATTGTTATATATTTTATTGCAATTAAAATTTGTTAATTGAGGTTAATAAATCAACCTATATTACAATTATTACAGGGGATGTTTTTGCCTGCATCCGATTTGAACAATTTTGTAACTGGTGATAGCCTTCCAGCTAATTTCTATTGAAGCGTTATTGCTTGAGTATCCTTTTTTGATAAACTTGAAAAAACGTTCATCAGTTTATTGTAGTGCATTTCTGCCCCGTATTCGTCTTGTAATTTTTTAAATCCATTTATTCCATACTGTTTACTTAACTCAGGATTATTTAATAATGAAATAGCTTTTTCCCGGAGGTCTGTCTCATTATGCATTTTAAAAAGAAACCCTGTTTTTTTATCAATGATCATTTCCTTTAAACTGCCTAAATCAGTTGCGATTACAGCCTTCTTAAAGGCATAACTTTCTAAAACCGTGTTAGGGAAATTGTCATACGTTTCTGATGGCACAATTGTAAAGGCGCATGTTTGTAAGTATGGTACTATTTCCTGAAAACTTTTTCTTCCCAAAAACTCAATGTTGTGCGGTTTATCGGCTAAATACTTCTCCAGTTCCAGTTGATAATCATTATTTGAAAACCCAATTATTTTTAGATTTAAATTCGTATTCGCAAAAGCCTTAACCATTGTGAGCAATCCTTTTTCCTGAACTATTCTTCCTATAAATAAAGCAAAAGGCTGATAACTTAGGCTGGATGCATCAGCAATTATCTCATGGTTAAAAAAGGTAGGAATATGATTTAATTTTTTATTGTCAATACCATATTCCGACAGTTTTTGCATGGTAAAAGATGACGGAATCACATAAGCATTTATTTTAGGCCGGATTTTAACAACACTTTCTGCTATTGCTAACGAAGCAGCTTTTATGGCAGAATACATATATGAATCCTGCACACATTTATATTTAACTGCATTCCACCTGCTTCCATTGATACATTTTTCGCAAATTTCATTTTCCTTCAGTCTATAAAGCAATGAATTAGCACATATCTGTCCAAAATCTGAAATTCTAACAACTACAGGTATATTTTCCTCTTTAGCGGCTTCAAAAATGCTTGCAGAAATCTTATTTTGGTAATGCAACACATAAATTAAATCCGGCTTAACATCTTTAATTAAAACCTTCAACTTCTTTTTTGCTTCTTTGGAGTATAACATTCTACCCAAAGATTTTTTTACCGTATCAAAATTAGTTTTGTTATACTCATTAGCGTATACTTCGTCGCCATCACCTATCGCATCTAAAAAATAACTTTCATAAGGCGTTGAAATATTTTTATTATGTTTAACACTAAAAGGTATAACTGTATGTCCTTTTTTTTGCAAAAGATCAATTACATTAAACAGATACCTTTCGGGACCGCCAGAGATAAAAAAACGATAGTTAATAATTATTATTGTCATTGCATTCTTTTAATTAGTTATTATCTATAACGATAAACAGATAATCAATTGTATAAAGAGGCTGTTGAGGAATATCTCGGTTATCTATTAAAACGACGATAAATTTATTTTTAGATGAACTAAATTACCTGATTTGTTTAAAGAGGTATTTCCGGAATTGATTTACCAATAAGCTTTTCGTAAAGTTTTATAAATCCGCTACACATTGCTTCAATTGAAAAATGTTGTCGAATTTTTTGTTGACCCTGTAATCCCATATCACGGGCTTTTTCCGGATTATTCATTAAATAAATTATTTTCTCTTCTAATAGTTCCGGTTGTTTGGGCTTTATTAAAAAGCCATTTAAATTATCATCTACAATTTCTTTTGTTCCACCACCTTCTGATGCAATTACAGGTTTACCCATTGCCATGTATTCAAGAATAGCATTTGAAATGCCTTCGCCGTGAAATTCGCTGTTAGTACAAAGCACTCCAATGTTAAAAATATTAATATACTCTTCCACAAAGTTGCACATTCCGGTAAATATAATATCCTTCTGAAAATGCTCTCCGCTCTGTTTCCTTCTTTCTTCCTCATAAGCACCATACCCTATTAGCACAAAAGCAATTTTACCAGGATATTTTTTTAATAGAGAAAGTGCTGCAGAAATAAAGGTTTTCTGATCTTTTCTTTCTGCAAAAGCTGCCACCATTCCAACTACAAATTTGTTTTCGAGGTTATGCTGCTTCTTTAATATGTCAGCTTTTTGTAAGTTGTTACTTCTTTCAAAATTGAAGCCATTATAAATGCAGGTACTTTTTCTTTTTGGGGCATGGTATCTTTCAAGCCCCGCCTTTGTATTTGAAGTAATAAAATCAATAAAGGGAAATGTATACAAAGCCCTTCTATAATCTTTATCCTTTAAACTACGATAAGGAATTACCCTTGCAATCATGCTGGATATTAGTTTTTTACGAGTATACATTTTTAAGAAAAGCCCAATTACATCCGTCATACTCGACCAGGAGTGGATGATATCGGGATTAAAGGATTTTGCTATTGCTAAAAGTCTTTTAAAGCTATCAATAGTTTTATTTTCAGCCCATTTTAATGTATGGATTTTGTATCCGGTTTCGTAAATATCTTCATACTCTATCTTATCATGTATTACAACTATCTCAAATATTATCTCGTAGTGTAGCTTACAATATTTTACAAGTTCTGCTATTCGCCGCTCCTTACCGCCTCTCGTTAGCTCATCATTTAGTATTAAAACTTTTATCATTGTTTTCCGCTAGTTAATATTTTTACCCTGCAGTTGCCAATACAACCCATTGGTATAATTTTATTTGAATAGTTTTTTAAAAAATACTTTTAATCCATTTACATTGGCCTGGTAGTGAAAATTATTTACCCCTACTTCATAGCCACGGTTTCCAATTTGATCAAGCAAATCCTTATTGGGCAAAATATTTACAAGGCTCTCAATATAAGAATCGATTGTGTATTCGTGTGCCAATAATGCCGATACGTTATTTTCGAAATAATATTTTAATTCGCCGATATTGGTTGAAATTAATGGTCGTTTTGATGCAGTATATTCACTTATTTTATGCGGAAATCTTGCTAAATCCTGTAAGGTATTTCGCAAAGGTATCAGCAAAAGGTCTGCAGATTTGTACGATGCAATCAGTTCATTATAGGGTATGCCACTGAGTAAAATAATATTTTCTTTATAATCGCTCTTACCTATTAGCTCTTTAACTACGTTCAAAGACTGTGGATTATTTGCCCCAATTACAAGTTTTAAATTTCCATTGTATAAATTTCCCCCCCGAATTTTCTCATATAGTTCTATAATAAAAATAATAACAGGTAGGTATTCTGAAGTACCACAATATAATAGATATGAATAGGACGCTTTTATGGCGTCTATTGCTGCAAATTCTTCAAAATTGCATATGGCGGGAACTTTTATAAGGGGCAATTTGCTATTTCGTTTTGTTATTTCGTTTCTCAAAAACTCACTAATGACTATAACGCCATCAGTAAAATAATAGCTGAAATTATCGAAGAAGTAATTATTGATTCTTCGCCCTGGTGAGGCCGCTTTAAAAGATGAGCGATATTCGACGTACTGAAATACCAGCTTAAACCCCATTAATTTCGATACCAATCGATAATAAATGAGTTCACTAAAAGATGAAGTATTGTAAAGGATTATTGCACCAATTTTTTTTCTTCTTTTAAAAAGTACTTTCAACTCACCAAAAATTCCTGAAATCCGGTTAAGCCTGAATGCAACCCAATACCTTGGTCGGGTTAGGGAGGTAGAAGTATATACGTAGGGAATGCCTTCGAAGCGATTGGCTCGCTTTAAATTTACATCCGTTCTATAGCTTTCTTTATTAATAATAAGTGTAGAAAACCCAGCCTCTATAAGCGCCCGATATGTAATTCTTATTCTCTGAACAGCAGCGTTTCCTTCTGGAAAATAAGGACTTCCTACATGAACAATGTACATAATTAAATAATTAAACTACTTAGGGTTAGTAATAAATGCAAACCAACTACTCATCAAGACTGTCTTTTTTATCCATATGTAGCGATTTAATATATAAGTTTTTCGCTACTTTTCATGGCTTCGCCCAAGTGAGTCACATCAAAAACTTATTGGTTTTAAAATAATATTATAGCATAAAAACAAATTAATCGATAGCATTTAACAGTTTTTAAAAGCATTTGACGCTTATTTATAACTGTCAGGGTTTTATTTGTTTAATTTCTTTTGAATAAATAGCAATGTTTTCTTGATCGGTTTAAAAGCCATTCTTATGCCATCTATTACTATTACGTCATCCAGGGTATTTATAGTATGTAACCCTTCATTAAACCTGCTTCCTTTTTCAGCTGTAAGTTCTACATGCGGTTGTTCTATAAATTCAAATTCATTAAGTTTTATTATTTTATTGATAGTGATAGCATGACCATAGTGTTTTTCACAATTTTGTGAAGGCCGATAAATTTCACCATCTACCACTATGAAATTTCCTGCAGGCCTTGAACTTTTTAAACTAAACTTTACCGGGTTTTTAGGATGTGCAGTGTAAGGGCCATGCAGATTATCGGCATAAAAAATATATAATTTACTATGATCGTAGAGATTATCTCCTAAAGTTGCAAATAGCCAATATTTATCATGATACTTAAGAATAGTTGAATCCAACAAAGGGCAATTGTCAATTAATACTCTTTCTTTTACAAGTGTATTTGTATTAAAATCAAATTCATAGCTGGATAGTTTGTTTCTTTTACGGCTTTCCGGAATTATAAAAGTAGTTCCGTTTTCCTTAAATATAAAAGGATAAGAAACATGACTTTTTGTATCGAGAATTTTTTGTGTTGCTATAACATTGAAGTCTTCGCTTAGGGTAAACATTTTAAGTGTACCATACGTTTTAAGATCTTCCATGGAAAATTCTTCATAAATAATATTTAAAAGTCCTTCTCTGGACCTAAACAAAAATGGGTCGGCTATTGAATTCCGTTTATCAGCAAATGGCATCCACTTAAATGATAAATTACACTTCTTGTCTCGGATAATCTGTTCAATATTTCCCCTTGAAATGCCAATATTCCATTGCATTACACAAAAAAGCTTATGGTATATCTTTTTAAGATTCATTTAAATAAAATTGTTGCTATGTATACAATTACTGGAATAAAAAACTGGGCTATAACTTCCCTGATAACCCTAAAACCCTTGATAAAATTTTTAAATACCAGTAACCATAAGAATAATAATTATAACATGGAACAAGCTTACCCCCAAAAAGCAGTTTATAATTATTGATGCCCTTTAAACTTTCGTCTTCTGTGTCCTTTGCAAATCCGCCAAAATCAAACAATTTATAACCCTTTTCTTTAAAATATAAGATGTCTTTTACAGTAAGATATTTATTGGCTCTGCCAATTAAATTTCGGTCAAATTGTTCGTCTAGCCTTTTTGTCGCTGAGTGAAGGTGTCTTACAATGCCAATTTTGTCGTCGACCAGGTAGCTATGAGCAGCTAAAACCTGATCATTATTTTCAGCAAAACTCAACTTAACGGAATCTCCCAGTTCAAGGATTTTTTCTTTGCTTGTAGTGAAGGTTTCTTTTTTGATTGCAAAATCATTAAAAAAGTCAGCAAATTTTTCTATTTCCTGGTGAAAATAACAGGTAGTGCCTTCGTTTTCAGCTATTTTAACCTGCTGCCGTATCTGTTTAGAAAAACCGGAAAAAATTAGTGCTGTGTCTTGCTCAAGGTCAAGCTCCAAGGTATGCGAAATGTCCAGTTTACCTATTTTCTTTTTATGCGCTGCATCTTTCACATGCATAAAAACATTTAGTTTAAAAATATTCCAAATGCTATCATCATAGTTAAACCAGGTTTCGTTTATATTGAAAATAAATAGCTTCTTTTTATATGTTATCATCTTTGTATTCAGTTAATTTATCTTCAGCCAGTTTCCTTTAACTCAAACGTTATAAAATAGCTTCTTATTTTATATGTAAAAAAATCAGCAGCATTTTTCATGCTAATAATTTAATATCGCCCTCTATTTTTCTGTGAAATTAGTTAAATAGGCATAAAATCAGGAGTTTGAGAATGCCTATTGGTTGTTTAACAGGCCGAAATGGATATGAATATTATTTAAAATTCATATCGAAAACCAAAATGAACAATTTAAAAAAGGCCAGCATTTTTTGAAAACATCGTTGTGACTAATCCCGAAAAAATACTTTACCGATCAACGTTAATAACCAGCTATTGAGAATACAGAATGCCTTTGAAAGTTTTATTACAAAATCCGGTTTATTAATGACCTGACAATGACTAATTAATAAATACGATCAGGAGGAAAAAATTTAGTAAAGTCTATAGTTTGCCAGCCAATATTTCTTCCACAACACCAGGGTCTAGCAAGGTGCTTATGTCTCCGAGGTTAGAAGTTTCACCTTCTGCTATTTTTCGCAAGATGCGTCGCATAATTTTACCGCTTCTTGTTTTAGGTAATCCTTTTACAAATTGGATTTTATCGGGTTTGGCTATTGCCCCGATTACCCTTGTAACAGTTTGCAAAATATCTTTCCTTGTCATCTCTTCATCGCCATGCATGTGTCCATAAATTACGTATGCATAAACCCCTTGCCCCTTAATGTCGTGAGGGTATCCTACCACCGCACTTTCAACTACACCGGCATGCATGTTAATGGCGTTTTCTACTTCTGCTGTTCCAAGGCGATGACCACTTACATTTAATACATCATCTACTCTTCCTGTGATTCTAAAATTTCCATTTTCATCTTTTAATGCACCGTCACCCGTAAAATATAAACCTTCGTAAGTGGCAAAGTAATTAGTTCGGCAGCGTTCATGATCGCCGTAGGTGGTGCGTAAAATACCAGGCCAGGGAGCTTTGATACAAAGATTACCCTTCAGCAAACCGTGTTCATCTTTTTCCGTTACTTCTTTGCCATTTTCATCTATCAACACAGGCTGAACACCCGGCATTGGCAATGAGGCCCAGCTTGGTATTGACGGTGTAATGCCCGCAAGATTAGAGATTAAGCAGGCGCCGGTTTCGGTTTGCCACCAGGTGTCAACAATGGGGCATTTCTTTTTCCCTATGTTTTCATCATACCAGTGCCAGGCTTCTTCGTTGATTGGCTCTCCAACTGTACCGAGAACCTTTAGGCTACTGAGGTCTTTTCCTTTTAACGGATCCAATCCAAAACCCATTAAACTGCGGATGGCAGTAGGTGCAGTATATAAAATATTTACCTGGTGCTTGTCCACAATATCCCAGAATCTACCGGCATCTGGATAAGTTGGTATGCCTTCAAACATCAGGGACGTTGCACCTGCAGCTAATGGGCCATATACTATGTAGCTATGCCCTGTTATCCAGCCTATATCTGCTGTGCAAAAATGTATTTGCCCCGGCTTGTATTGAAAAACATTTACAAAAGTATAAGCGGTCCAAACCATATAGCCGGCAACAGTATGTACTACTCCTTTGGGCTTGCCCGTACTTCCCGAAGTATATAATATAAATAAAGGGTCTTCAGCATCCATTTCTTCGGCAGTGAACGACACCACCCCATTTACCTCCACTTGTGTTTCTGCATAATCCATCTCATCTTCCCACCAAACATCCCTGCCTTTTAACATGCTCACAGGGGTTCTGGTTCTGGTATAAACAATCACTTTTTTAATCGACTTGTTCCCTATCAGTGCATCATCAATTACACTTTTTAACGGAATTACTTTTTCTCCACGGTAAGTACCATCGCAGGTTACAATAAATTCAGCACCTGCATCATCGAGGCGGTCGGCAATACTTTGTGCACTAAAGCCTCCAAATATTACACTATGGATAGCCCCAATTCTTGCACATCCTAAAACAGCATATGCCAGTTCCGGCACCATGCCCATATAAATACAAACACGGTCACCCTTTTTAACACCATTGTTTTTTAATACCTGTGCAAACTGGCAAACTCTTTTGTGAAGCCTGTCGTAGGTAACCACCCTCACCCTATCGTCCGGATTGTTAGGCTCCCAAATGATGGCAGGCTTATCTCCCATTATTTTTAAATGCCTGTCGATGCAGTTTTCTGTGATATTTAATTTGCCACCTGCAAACCATTCTATCGAAGGCTCCTTAAAATTCCACTCCAATACTTTATCCCACTTTTTTCTCCACAAAAAATTTTCTGCTACGTTGCCCCAAAAGCCTTCGGGATCATTAACACTTTTATTATAGGCTTTTTGATATTGCTCAAGTGAAGTAATTTGAAAGGGATATGACATGTTCAATTAATAATTTTCTTTGTATTCAAATTTATATATTTATACCCAAAACAATTGCAATATTAAATTTCCTAAACCTCTTTCATGGCAGTCACATCAGCAAAAGGAATCAGCAAGGTAATTTTTTCTTCTTCGTTAGGTACATTAATTGAATGGTACGATTTTTACATTTTTGGCATGCTGGCCAAAACAATTTCTATACAATTTTTTCCAGAGGGAAATGATACTGCCGCCTTGTTAAGTACCCTGGCCATTTTTGCAGCCGGGTTTTTAGTGAGGCCCTTTGGTGCATTGGTGTTTGGGAGATTGGGAGATTTGATTGGAAGAAAATCTACCTTTTTGTTGACCCTGGTTTTAATGGGCAGTTCTACCTTTTTAATTGGCTTGGTACCGGGCTATAAAACAATTGGCATTGCGGCTCCATTGCTGGTTTTGTTTTTACGGCTGATACAAGGTTTGGCATTGGGGGGCGAGTACGGTGGTGCTGCAACTTATGTTGCCGAACATTCACCTGCAGGCAAAAGGGGTTACTACACTGCCTGGATACAGACCACGGCCACACTGGGTTTGTTTGTCGCTTTGGGTATTATTATGGCGGTAAAATCCAGCATGACGGATGCTGCCTTTACGGCTGAATGGGGTGGATGGAGGTATCCCTTCTGGGTATCAATTTTACTGGTAGGCGTTTCTGTTTATATCCGGTTAAAAATGAACGAATCGCCGCTGTTTTATAAGTTATTAAAGGAAGGAAAAACTTCTACTAACCCGCTTAAAGAAAGTTTTGGTCATAAAGGAAATTTTAAAATGGTTTTACTGGCGTTGTTTGGAGCGGTTATGGGGCAGGGAGTTATTTGGTACACCGGGCAATTTTACGCACAATCTTTTTTAGAAAATACGGTGAAGATTGAGTTTATGCAAAACAGGGAAATATTGCTTTGGGGCATTGCATTGGCTACGCCTTTTTTTGTTTTCTTTGGATGGTTGAGTGATAAAGTTGGAAGAAAATGGATTATGCTGACGGGGATGTTGCTGGGTGTAATTTTTTACAGGCCAATTTTTGGAACAATGCTAAAGGATGCTGATGCAAAGGAATGGATGAAACAGGATTTTAGCAATCCTAATTCGCTCTCTACAAACTCAATAATTAAAATTGATACTATTAAAACCGCTGCAAATATTTCTATTATTTATCATAGAAAAATTCCATTTACTTTTAATGATGGCAGGAAGTTTTCCCAAATAAAAGCCGATACACTTGTTAATGGTTCTGCTGGCTTTTCTTCGGTTATAAGGGAAGATGCTAAACCTGTTTACATTGATAAAATTCTTTCTCCGCCACTCAAATGGAAATTCATTTTCCTCATCTGGGTAATGATCTTATTTGTAACAATGGTATACGGCCCCGTTGCGGCGTTCTTAGTAGAATTGTTCCCAACCAAAATTAGGTACACCAGCATGAGCCTTCCTTATCATATTGGCAATGGTGTATTTGGCGGTTTGGTTCCTTTTATTGCAACACTGTTATCAACCACCTTTACAGGCGATCCTTTGGTGGGTCTTTGGTACCCTATTGGTGTGGCAGCTTTGTGTTTTATAATAGGTCTTTTGTATCTCGATAATAAAGTTGATAAAAATATTAAAGATTAAAAATTATGTATGAACCAGGTAAAAAAAATAATGGGTGTTTTATGGATGCTGATAGCACCAATGGTAATCTATTTTTTAGTGGTGGGTGCTATACACAATATTAATAGCAACGGCGTTAAAGATATTAACAAGCCAGTGCCATGGATTATTATTATCGGCATTTTTACACCCATCGCCCTGGGGCTTTTTATTTTTGGATATTACGCTTTTAAAGGAGAATATAATAAACTGCCTACCTCTTCTGATGAAATATAAGAGGCTCTTTTAAATCGGCTTTTTTGCATCAATCCCCAATGCGATATATATAGCTTCCAATATTGCAGGCCGCACATTTAGTTTTGATAGTGTGGGGTTATTGCCATCGGGTGTTACCCTGTTGCTGAGAAATACAAACACCAGGTTATTTGCAGGATCTGCCCAAACACAGGTACCAGTAAACCCTGTATGACCAAATGTTCGTGGCGAGGAGGAGTAACTCGGATAAGGTTCCGGCTTACTGCGATTATCCTTCTCAGGCTTATCAAAGCCATAACCACGGCGGCTGATGGTACTTTGGTAACCGGTGAATAAATCGATTGTTTCTTTTTTAAAATACCGTTTACCATTAAATGTGCCGCCATTTAACAGCATCTGCATAATTACAGCCATATCGTAGGCGTTGCTAAATAAACCTGCGTGGCCCGCCACACCGGCAAACATGGCTGCACCAGGGTCGTGTACATCGCCCCTTATCAGTTGCTTTCTAAATATGGGCTCTTGCTCTGTAGGCGATATTCTGGACAAAGGCATATATTCCCTTGGCTTAAATCCGGTGCTGGTTAAACCGAGTGGTTTGTAAAATTCTTTTTGTACATATTCATTGAGTGGTATACCATTTATTGCTTCTGATACCTTACCTAAAAAAATAAAATCATTATCGCTGTATACATATTTGTTGACTTCTGTTAAGGGGCTTTGTAATATACGGGCCATCATGCTGTCATTCCAGCTATTTCGCAGGTATAAATTTTCTGCAACTCTAATGCTAAATGAATCACTTTTTTTTGAAGAAAAATAATGAGGCATTGGATTGCCTGCAGTATCTAGAATCTCTTTATAAAAAGGAATATAGGGAACAAGCCCGGCCTGGTGCAATAAAATATTTTCGATAGTAAGGCCTTCTTTATTGGTACCTTTTGTAACTGGCAGATAGTGACCGAGCGTTTTCTTTAAGTCAATTTTTCCTTCCTCATACAATTTCATTATTGTTACTGTAGTTGCACAAATTTTGGTAACGGATGCCATGTCGTACACTGATGTATAAGCCGTTTTTTCCAGGCCATCATAATTAAAATTGCCAAAGGCTTTGTGGTAAACTATCTTACCATCTTTAGCTGCCAACACAACACAACCAGGTGTGGCGCCACTGCTAATGGCATTGTTTGCTATGGAATCAATTGCATTAAAAGTGCCGAAAGCAATACTGTTTTTACCGGTTAAAAATAAAGCTGTTGTATTTGTACCGCTTCCATATTTATAGGCTTCACAAACCGTAACAGGTAGTGTTCCTTTGGCGGCAATTTTACCCTGCAGCAAATCGAAAGCAGCTTGATGAGTAATAGTGTCATCTTCGTAGCAAGCAACTAAATTTTTGCTGTTACAAAAATTTCTGATGGCGTATGGATTTCCAAAAACAAAGCAAATGCTATTGGTTTGTTGCTGTAATTGTTGTACT
>JANPNY010000722.1:0-2027 GCA_031427745.1 Chitinophagaceae bacterium
CAATAATAATGAAAAGGCTTGAAGATTATTAAAGCATTGAGCATCCATCCAAAATAAATGAGCGACAACAGAGGCTTCATTAAAGTTTTGATAAAAATCTAATTCCTACTTTTGACCGCCAACAAATATTCGATCAATAAATTGCTTGCTATGTCAGTTCCCACAATGGTTTCAGTACCCGTTAATGCGTTAATAAATGCCGGCCTTAAAACTACCTCAAACATTCACTATCAATTGTCGCCACAGGAATTAACCACACAAACAGTGACTCTAAATCAGGGACAGTTGTGCGATACTGGTGCTTTAGTAATTAATACCGGAGAGTTTAGCGGACGATGTCCGGATGATAAGTTTATTGTAAAAGATGCTATCACCGAAAATACAGTTCATTGGAACAATTTCAACACCCCCATCAAACCTGAATATTTTGATAAGTTGTACAATAAGATGATGGCTTACCTGGAGCATAAAGAAATATGGGTACGGGACTGCTATGCCTGTGCAGATCCTACACATCGCCTGAACATCCGGGTTATCAATGAAAACCCCTGGAGTAATTTATTTGCGGCCAATATGTTTTTAAGACCAGATGATGATCAACTCGACGATTTTGTGCCGGACTGGCATTTAATACAGGCTCCCGGCTTTCATGCAGACCCAGCTACCGATGGAACCCGTCAGCACAATTTTGCAATAATAAATTTTACCAAGAAGGCGATTTTAATTGGTGGAACCGGCTATACCGGTGAAATGAAAAAAGGTATTTTCTCTGTTTTAAATTATCTACTGCCGCACGACAAAGCTGTTTTAAGTATGCATTGTTCAGCAAACATTGGTGTTAAGGGTGATACAGCCATTTTTTTTGGACTAAGTGGAACCGGAAAAACAACGCTGAGTGCAGACCCCAACAGGCAACTGATTGGCGATGATGAACATGGATGGACTGCTGATACAATTTTTAATTTTGAAGGCGGTTGCTATGCAAAAACTATTGATCTGACAGAAGAAAAAGAACCGGAAATTTTCAGGGCTATCAAGCCCGGGGCACTAGTAGAAAATGTACCTTTTATGGAAGGCACCAGCCAGTTGGATTTAGCCAGCAAAAAAATTTCACCCAATACCAGGGTCAGTTATCCAATTCATTTTATCAGCAATTCAATTGAACCATCCATTGGTTGCATACCAAAAAATATTTTCTTCCTTACCTGCGATTCTTATGGCGTATTGCCACCTATTAGTAAGTTAACGGCAGGGCAAGCCATGTACCAGTTTATAAGTGGCTATACCGCAAAAATTGCCGGTACCGAGGCTGGGATAGTTGAACCAAAATCTACTTTTAGTGCCTGCTTTGGTGCACCATTTCTGCCGTTGCATCCCGGCAAATATGCAGCCATGCTGGGCGAAAAAATGACGGCAAATAAAGTAAATGTATGGATGATAAATACCGGCTGGAGTGGTGGCGGTTACGGTATTGGCAACCGGATGAAACTGGCATATACCAGGTTGATGATTAGTGCCGCATTAGAAGGAAAGTTGGATGAAGTGGAATATGAAGCACATCCGGTTTTTGGCATGATGATGCCCTTAACTTGTCCGGGTGTTGCTGATGAAATATTGAATCCACGCAAAACATGGAAAGATGCAACAGCATATGACGTAGCTGCAAAAAAGCTTGCCAAAGAGTTTATCAATAATTTTCAAAAATATGCCAGCGGTGTTTCTGCAGAGATCATTGCCGCAGCTCCTGTTATACCAAACTGATTTTAATAATTTTTTAAAATAAGTGTAGATTGTTAGCCAACAAAAAATCCTCCTAAGCAATTGGGAGGATTTTTTTAAAAGACGTTTTGTGTTGTGATCTAATAGCCTAATATCTTCAGCATGCTTTGGGCTGTTTGTTCTTTAGCATACACCCAATCTACCAGTTTACCCGTTTTATCATGGCCAATTATAATGTGTTTCGGCGAAGGGATAAGACAATGCTTAATACCCCCATAACCGCTGATCTGATCCTGGTAGGCGCCGGT
>JANPNY010000723.1:0-4520 GCA_031427745.1 Chitinophagaceae bacterium
CGGTGTTTTTATAATTTGATCAATAGAATTATTTTGCCTGTTTTGTGCATACAGTACAAACACACAAAAGAATAATACCAGTATAGAGAAGATTTTTTTCATTGATTTATTCTAAGCGTCATTTACCAAATACAATATCGTCGGGAAGTTCATTCTTGTCGGTTTTCGCCGTGTAAGGAAATTCACTTTTTAGGGTAGCACCAATTTGCTGCACGCAGGTTTCAATGCCATTGCTGATATTATCCCGGGTAAAAAATGAGATCATATTTTTTACAGCATTATCCCAATAAGCAGCGCCTAACCGTTTGTAAATTCCTTCATCTGCAAAGAGGGCCAATTCATGATCATCCATTGCGATGTATAATAGTACCGCATTTCGGTCTTGCGTATTTGCCATTTTTAGTTGAAAGAAAATTTCTTTAGCCCTGTCGATAGGGTCCATAAAAGGGTTTTTGCTTTCTACAAAAATTCTGATCTCACCACTGGTTTCTGTTTCGGCCAGCCGGATAGCTTCCACTATCTGCGTCTGGTCTTCCGGTGAAAAGAAAACCCTCTTCTTTTTAAAAAATGGAAAAATATTCACTGCGGTTAATTAAATTTTACTTCTATTAATTTGTCAGCACCGGCATCTGCCGTAAAGCCATCTTTTGCCTTAAAGCCTAATACGCCACCTATTACATTTACAGGAAAACTTTTTACATTACTATTATAGTCAGCCACTGCAGCATTAAAATCTTTTCTCGACACCTTAATTCTTCGCTCAGTCCCTTCTAGCTGTGCCTGCAATCCGGCAAATGCTTCCGTACCTTTTATTGTGGGATATTTTTCGACCGTTATCAATAGCCTGCTGGTAGCACTTGCAAGGTCATTTTGAGCAGATGTTTGCTTATTAAAGTTTTCTGCTGTCAGTTCGCTCGTTGTTGTAGTAACGTTGCTTGCTTTGGCCCTTGCTTCAGTTATTTGCGTTAACACTGTTTGCTCAAAATCTGCCTGACCTTTTACTACATTTACCAGGTTAGGTATTAAATCTAGCCGGCGCTGGTAGGCACTATTTACCTCATTCCATTGTTTTTTTACCAGTTCTTCTTTTTTTACAAGACTGTTAAAGGTAACAATGGTATAAAGAGCAATTACAGCCAGCACTGCGGCTATAATATAGCCACCATAACTTTTTTTATTCATGGACCGATAATTAGAATTTTACTTCAGGGGCTTTCTCTGCACCGGCATCTGCTTTAAAACCTTCTTTCGCCTTAAAGCCAAATAAGCCGCCTAAAATATTCATGGGAAAACTCCTTACCTTGGTATTGTAGGTATTTATCTCGTCATTAAAAATTTTACGGGAATTTTTGATGCCATTTTCAATGCCTTCCAACTGGCCTTGCAGTTTAGTAAAGTTTTCAGTGGCTTTTAAAGTTGGATAAGCTTCCACAGTAGCTAATAACCGGCTAAGTGATCCGCTTAATTGTCCTTGAGCAGCCTGGAATTCTGCAATTTTTTCCGGAGTTAAATTATCTGCATTAATATTAACGCTGGTAGCTCTAGCCCTTGCAGCAATTACATCCGTCAACGTTTTTTGCTCAAAATTAGCAGCACCTTTTACCGTGTTTACTAAGTTACCCACTAAATCACTACGGTTTTGATATTCTGTCTGCACATTATTCCATGCCTTCTTTACACTTTCATCCTGCTTTACCAAACCATTGTAGCCATTACAACCTAAAAAACCAACGATTACTACGATGGCTAACGCTATTAACAAACCTGGACTTTTCATAATTTTTAATTTTATTGTTAGGAGGTTAAAAATACTTTGTATTATATGATTATAGGGTGCTTGTACTAATAAAAAATTATTAATCTTTTATTGCTGCAATGCCCGGCAACACTTTTCCTTCAAAATACTCCAGCATGGCGCCACCACCTGTACTTACGTAACTTACTTTATCTGCCAGGTTAAACTGGTTAACAGCAGCTACACTGTCGCCACCGCCTACCAAGCTAAAAGCCCCGTTGGCTGTGGCTTCTGCCACTGCTAATGCTATAGATTTAGTGCCGTTCTGAAATTTATCCATTTCAAAAACCCCCATTGGCCCATTCCATAAAATGGTTTTACTGTTGCGGATAACTTCACTAAAAACACCCACTGCTTTTGGTCCGATATCCAGTCCCATCCAACCATCGGGGATAGCATCACTCATGGCCACTTGTGTTTCAGCGTCGGCGGCAAATTTATCTGCACAAACAGAATTTTCCGGCAGGTGAATACTTACGCCCTTTTCAGTGGCTTTTGCAAGAATGTCGAGGGCTACATCCAAACGGTCGTTTTCGCAAAGTGAGTTACCAATTTTACCACCTCGTGCTTTGATAAAAGTATAAGCCATTCCACCACCAATAATAATGTCAGTTGCCCTTTCCAATAAATTTTCGATAATCAATATTTTATCAGAAACTTTTGCACCGCCGATGATGGCTGTAAAAGGTTTTTCTGAATGATGCAATACTTTTTCAGCGCTGGATACTTCACTGTTCATCAACAAGCCAAACATCCTGTTTTCTGCAGAAAAAAATTGTGCAATTACCGCTGTAGAAGCATGTGCCCGGTGAGCAGTACCAAATGCATCATTCACATATACATCGCCCAACTTGCTTAATTTTTCAGCAAATGCTACATCGCCTTTTTCTTCTTCTTTGTAAAAGCGGAGATTCTCTAACAATAATACTTCACCCGGTTTCAGCATATTGGCTGTAACAGCAGCTTGTTCGCCAATACAATCATCTGCAAAAAAAACATTGATACCTCCATCCCCGGCAGGAGCGGAAGAAACAGCTTCATTTAGCAGTTGGTGCAAATGTTTTACAAGATGCTTTAAAGAGTATTTATCAGTTGGGCCATCTTTCGGCCTTCCAAAATGACTCATTAAAATTACGCTACCACCATCGGCAATTATTTTTTTGATGGTAGGTATGGTGGCGCTCATTCTTGTGTCGTCCGAAATATTAAACCCGGCATCTAGCGGTACATTAAAATCTACCCGAACTAAAGCTTTATGTCCGCTAAAATTGAAAGAAGAAAACTTGCTCATGTTGATTATTTTAAATCTGATTTTTTTGACAATGCAAAACTAATTGCTTTTTCTGCAAGTACTGCCATTACTTTATAACCGGCTTCATTGGGATGGACCCCATCGTTTCCATAGGCTGCTTTTAAACCATTTCTTTCGTCGGCCATTGCTGAATGGTAGTCTAGGTAAACACAGCCGTTTTGTTTTGCAAAATTTGCTATCCATTTATTGAGCGTAACAATTTTGTCAGCAGGCTGCTGGCCCGGTTTCCAGGGGTAGTCGTATACCGGCAAAACCGAGCATAAAACTACTTTTATTTTATGCGTCAGCGCCAACTCCGCCATCGATGCGATATTGTCTTCAATCATTTCCAGTGTAGAAGGACCGGTGTTGCCGGCAATATCATTGGTGCCAGCCAAAATTACTACGCATGCAGGCTTAAGGGCAATTACATCTTGCCGGAACCTTAATAACATTTGAGGGCTTGTTTGTCCGCTGATGCCTCTGTTGATGTAGGGTTTTCCGGCAAAGAAAGAGGGCATGCTGGTTAACCAGCCAGAGGTGATGGAGTTACCCATAAAAACAACTCTTTTTTCACCGGTTGCCGGCAGACCAATTGTTTTATTGTCTTCCCTAAATTGTCCGAGATTTGCCCAGTCTTGCGTATAGCCTGTTTCAGTCATAAAAAAAAATAATATAAGGATGCAGCAATGAATTTTTTTTATTAGCATTTTATAATAAAAGTTAACAGGGATGTTGATTGTGAGGTTGAATTTTATTTTGCTTTAAAGATACGTTCATCAAAATAAAAAAGAGGCTTTCAGATTTATGAAAGCCTCCTGGGATTGATGTATTTGAAAATGATATCAATATGTTTACCTGTCGCCGTTTTATCCAAAGGCCAAAACTGGAAGATAAATGCTATTTATTTTTTAAACCTGCAAAATAACTAACGGTACGTACCAATTGAGATACATAACTCATTTCATTATCGTACCAGCTTACTGTTTTTACCAATTGCTGATCGCCTACAGTTAACACCTTTGTTTGAGTTGAATCAAACAAAGAACCAAACGTAGTACCTATCACATCTGAGCTTACAATTTCATCAATGTTGTAGCCAAAGCTTTCGTTGCTGGCGGTTTTCATGGCCGCATTAATTTCTTCTGTTGTTACTTTTTTATTCAAAATAGAAACCAATTCAGTTAAAGAACCAGTGATAACAGGAACCCTTTGTGCACTGCCATCCAGTTTGCCTTTAAGTTCTGGCAATACCACCCCAATTGCTTTTGCAGCACCGGTACTGTTAGGTACAATGTTGGCTGCGGCTGCTCTTGCCCTGCGTAAATCACCTTTTGGATGAGGTGCATCCAACGTATTCTGATCGTTGGTGTAAGCATGAATCGTAGTCATGATAGCAGTGGCAATACCAAAAGAATCGTTTAACACCTTGGC
>JANPNY010000724.1:0-2649 GCA_031427745.1 Chitinophagaceae bacterium
TCAACTTATAAAATATTTATGCATCAGTTTCTTCAATTAAACAATTAAAACATGAACAGAAGAATAGCCATCAGAAATGCAATGATTATTGCAGCAGGGGCCAGCCTTTTGCCTGCCTGCCATTGGGAAGAAAGCGGGGGGATTGTGCTAAAAAATATACCCATTACCAGCACCCAGCAAAAGCTGCTGGCTGAACTTACCGATGCTATCCTTCCCTCCGATAAAAATTTTATCGGTGCAGCAGATATAAAGGCACATGAATTTACCCTCATCATGTTAGATGACTGCGCCAGTGAGGAAGACCAGCAAAAATTTGCAGCTGGATTAAAATCGTTTGATAAGGCCTGCAAGGATAAATACGGCCAATCATTTGGTAAAATTTCTCCGCTGCAAAAGCAAAACTTGCTTACAGCATTGGAAACAAAAAAGGAGATGCCGGAAGATGCCATCAGGTTTTATGCAACAGTAAAGCGTTACACCCTGCAATGTTTTACCTCCTCCAAAAATTACATGAACGATTTGTTGCATTACAAGATGGTACCAGGCCCCAACTTTAATGGCTGTGTAAAAGTGTAGGAAGTTAAAATTTTAAATCAATCAATCGATAAATAAATTGTTATGCCAGATAAAAATTCCTTTGATGCCATTGTAATAGGCAGTGGTATGAGCGGTGGCTGGGCGGCCAAAGAGTTTTGCGAACAAGGATTAAAAACACTGCTGCTGGAGCGTGGTAGGGAAGTAGTGCACCTGAAAGATTACCCCACCACCAACATGTTACCGTGGGAATTTAAACACCGGGGGCAAGTACCTTACCAGGTGGCAAAAGACAATCCCGTGATTACCCGTTGCTATGCGTTTAAAGAAGATGCCATGCATTTTTTTACAAAGGATACCGATCACCCATATTCGCAGGAGAAACCTTTTGATTGGATACGTGGTTACCAAACAGGTGGTAAAAGCATCATGTGGGCTAGACAAACCCAACGCTGGAGCGATTTTGATTTTGAAGGTCCGGCACGTGACGGTTTTGCTGTTGACTGGCCCATTCGTTACAAAGACCTTGCGCCCTGGTACAGCTATGTAGAAAAGTTTGCCGGCATCAGCGGTAACAAAGATGGTTTGGATACTTTACCAGATGGCGAGTTTTTGCCAGCATGGGATTTAACCTGTGTTGAAAATCATTTTAAAAATGCAGTTTCAAAAAATTACAAAGACAGGCATGTGGTGTATGCACGTTGTGCCCACTTGTCAAAGCCACAACCTATACATATAGAGCAAGGGCGTGGTCAATGCCAAACCCGTGATTTATGCCAGCGAGGTTGTCCCTTTGGTGGTTATTTCAATGCCAATAGCACCACCATACCATGGGCACAAAAAACCGGTAACCTTACTATGCGTAGCAATGCCATTGTGCATTCTATAATTTATGATGAGGCCAAGGGCAAAGCAACTGGTGTAAGGGTAATAGATGCCATCACCAAACAAACCACTGAGTATTTTGCCAAAGTGATTTTTGTAAATGCAGGTGCCGTCAATACCAATTTAATTTTACTCAACTCTACCTCCAAACGTTTTGCAGATGGTATAGGCAATGAAAACGGATTGATGGGCAAATACTTCGCCTTTCATAATTACCGGGCACGTATATCCGCTCGCTTTGAGGGCATGCTCGATTCTAAAACAGAGGGAGGCAGGCCAACTGGTGCTTACATGCCAAGGTTTAGAAATGTATACAAACAGGAAACAGACTTTTTAAGAGGCTATGCCACCACTTTTAGTGCCGGCCGAAACAGGCAGGGAGTTAATACTGACGGCCTTACCGGCGAAGCATTAAAGCAAGCACTGTTAGATACTTCCAAACCATTGGGTCCCTGGTATGTAGGATCCCATTGCATGGGCGAAACCATCCCAAAAGAAACCAATTATGTAAACCTCGATAAAGATAAAAAAGATGAATGGGGCATGCCGTTCATTAATTTTTCGGTGGCGTATGATGATAATGACGAAAAGATGATTAAAGATTTTATGGAGCAGTTTACCGAAATGTATGAAAGGGCTGGCTTTACTGATATCAAAACCTCAGATAGCAAACAAGCCCCTGGTTTGGATATCCATGAAATGGGTGGTGTGCGTATGGGTAAAGACCCTAAAACTTCCTTGCTGAATCAATGGAATCAACTGCATGCCTGCAAAAATGTGTTTGTTACCGATGGAGCTTGTATGACGTCAACATCTACACAAAACCCATCACTTACTTATATGGCTTTAACGGCAAGAGCTGCCAACTATGCGATCGGGCAATTAAAAAAGGGAGATTTGTAAAAATCAGGTAAGTATTTTTATGCTGCATTATGAAAAAAATCAGGGGATGGCCATCAAAAAATTACTCTTCTTTATTTCTGTTCTATGCATGTTTTCAATGAAACAAGAGAGAAAAGATCGCATCCTTTTCTTTGGCGATTCCATCACACAAATGGGCACCAATAATGGTGGCTATATCGATCTGCTAAAAAAAAATCTTGAAAAAAACGGAATGGCAGAGCAGTACGAAATAATCGCTTCTGGCGTGGGTTGCAGTAAGGTGTACGATCTTTACCTGCCCATGGACGATGATGTGCTTGCAAAAAATCCTGACAAGTTTTTTATTTG
>JANPNY010000725.1:0-3787 GCA_031427745.1 Chitinophagaceae bacterium
GGCAAATCAATTTCCTCAAAAGGCATATCAAATTTGTATGGTATATTTCTTGCAATTACGGTGGGATGAAATAAAATATAATCCTGCAAATAAAATAATGCAATGCCAATCAATGAGTACAGCAATACAACAATTTTAATCCAACGCCCCCATCCCCTTAAGGGGAGTAATGAAAACCTAGACTGTTTTAATTCCTTTTCATTTCTCATGCTAAACATCTTACTCTTTAAATTTTAATACACTTGCCCTATTCCCCCTTTGGGGGTCAGGGGGCTTCTGGGGGCTAGGGGGCTAAAATATCCCGTATAAAATTATGATACTCCGGAAAAAAGGGAAGGTTATTGTGCCCGCCACCATGTATGCGGATCAATGTAATTTTTCTTGGACTGAGTGCCTGTAATTTTTCACTGTTTTTAATCGGAATAAGCCAGTCTTTTGTGCCATGAATAATATACGTATGACAATTAACTTTTGGTAACCATTTATCGGTACGGATATGAAAACGCAACACCAGGCGCATGGGCAGAAAGGGTAAAAACCTTTCTACTGTTTTGATGAAACTGTAGTAAGGTGCATCTAAAATTAAATAGCGAGGCTTGTTGTCGCTGGCAATTTTGGCAGCAAAGCCGCTGCCAAGGCTGCGTCCGTAAACCAGAATGTGGTTTTCGTGGTAGGTCATGGAAAGTGTATCGTACACAAACTGCATATCGCTTAGCATATCTTTTTCGCTGCGTTTTCCGGTACTTTTTCCAAAGCCACGGTAATCAACCAATACCACATCGTAATTATACCGGTAAAAATCTTTTGCATATTTTGCCCAGCCTTTTATACTTCGGCTGTTGCCATGAAAATATAATACCAGGCCTTGCGGTTCTTTTACATTAAAGTGTAATCCATTGATTCGAACGCCTTCTTCTACATCAAAAAACAACTCTTTGAATGGAACATCATATTGATATATAAAATCCTGTTTTAGTTTCTCTGGTTTAAAAATAAATCGCTCCTGAAACAGGTAAGCAAGTGCAAGCACTACCACATAACCAATAATGATATATAAAATAGTTGACGACAAAAAATTATTTATTGCTGATAATTTATGGTTGAAATATACAACTTAAAATAGGGTAGAATCATTTATGTATTTTATATTTTGTCGAAATCATTTGTGTGTTTGTTTCTTTGTATAAATTATAACCTGTTATTTTCATGAGCCAGTTATTTACTTATCAGCAATTACATTCATTTGCCTATACTGTTTTTTTACAGATGGGCAGCACAAAAGAAAATGCTACCACTGCTGCCAAAGTATTGCTCTCAGCCGATTTGAGAGGTGTAGATAGTCATGGTATTGCAAGGCTTGGCGGCTATGTACGCTTATGGAAGGCAGACCGAGTTAATACCAATCCGGTAATTTCCATTGTACATGAAACACCTTCAACGGCTGTGGTAGATGGCGATAGAGGGCTGGGATTGGTTGTTGGCCCGGCAGCTATGCAGGTGGCCATTAATAAAGCGCAACAGGTAGGTACTGGTTGGGTAAGTGTAAAAAACAGTAACCATTTTGGTATTGCAGGTTATCATGCCATGCTGGCTTTACCCCATGATATGATTGGTATTGCCATGACTAATGCTTCTGCAACTGTAGCGCCCACTTATTCGCAGGAAAAATTACTCGGTACAAATCCTATTGCGGTAGCAATACCTGCGGGCAAAGAACATCCCTTTGTTGCTGACTTTGCCACCACTACTGCTGCCAATGGAAAGCTTGAAATGCTACAACGAAAAAATGAAGATGCGCCCGGCGGCTGGGTTCAAAATAAAGACGGGGGCCCGTCAACGGATGCCAATGAGTTAAAGAATGGTGGCGCATTGTTGCCGCTGGGTGGCGATAAAGAACATGGCAGTCATAAAGGCTATATGCTGGGTGCAATAGTGGATGTGTTTTCAGGTGTTTTAAGTGGCGCCAATTTTGGTCCCTGGGTGCCACCGTTTCCGGCTTACTTGCCCATGCCATTAAATTTACCGGGCCAGGGGATTGGCCATTTTTTTGGTGCCATGCGGATAGATGCCTTTAGAACCAGTGAAGCCTTTAAAGCTGATATGGATCAATGGATTTACCGCTTTAAAACCGCCACTCCGGTTAGTGGATTCAACAGCGTAATAATTCCCGGTGAGCCTGAGAGAATTATTGAAATGGACAGGATGGAAAATGGCATCGAATTAATGGATGCAGTAGTTAATGATCTTACAAAACTGGCGGTGGATTTTAATATCGAATTATAGAAAGAGCAAGAAACAGGGGAAGGAGTTACAGCGTTTTTTTCTATTCATGCATGGTTGCTTGTCCATTCATTTTTGGAGAGACCTATTGACTATAAACGAAAACTGCCGGTAGAAAATACAGTAAAAACACGGTTTGCACTTATCATTCTTTTTTGTATTTTGTTAGAGATAGTTACATTTTGTTTTAGTATTTTAATTCCTAAACACAAAAAAAAATCTCCATGGCAACATCAAAAAAAATCAGCAGCAGAATGCTTGCATCTGTTGAAGAAACAATCTCAACAAAAAAAATAAAACCCATCAGTGCTGCACGCAGTATGGCCGCAGCTGGTGAAAGGGGCTTGAAAAGAATTATGACCGATGCTGAAGTGCTATCGCTGTATGGCACACCAGGCAACTCGGCAAATTTTACCCAAATAATTACACCTTTTCCTATGATAATTGCATGGGATAAAACCATACAGGTTCAAAAACTTACCTGCCATAAAAAAATAGCTCTCAACCTAAGCGGTGTGCTTGCCGATTTGCTGGCCAGCTATGGCAAACAAAAACTGCACGACCTGGGTATTGATCTTTTTGGCGGGTTGTACAACCTGCGTAAAATGAGGGGTAGCAACACCCGCTGGAGCAGGCACTCCTGGGCCATAGCCATAGACCTTGATCCCGATAGAAACATGCTGAGGGAAGATCATACAACAGCAAGGTTTGCAAGGCCTGAGTACAAACCGATGATTGAAATCTTTTACAAAAATGGCTTTGTAGGGTACGGCCCCGAAAAGGATTATGACTGGATGCATTTTGAAATAGGCATATAAAGAAGCTGGTATTTTTTCATCTAAAAAAACTAATTTATGGCTTACGGTATTTCCATCAATATTGGATTGAATGTTATTGACGCAGGGCATTATGGCAGCAGCAACGAATTAAGAGGTTGTATTAATGATGCCAAAGCCATGCATACCATCGCAAAAAGCAAAGGTTTCGAAGAAAATTATCTGCTGATTGATAAAGATGGCACGTATAAAAATGTAACAACGAAGTTAAAAGAAGCTGCCAGAAAATTAAAAAAAGGCGATTTCCTTTTAATAACCTATTCCGGACACGGCGCCAGTGTTTGGGACAATAATTATGATGAGAGCGATGGTAAAGATGAAACCTGGTGCCTGTACGACAGGATGATACTGGACGACGAACTGGCTGCATGCTGGGCTAAGTTTAAAGATGGGGTAAGAATATTGATGCTGTCTGACAGTTGCCATAGCGGCTCTGTATCACGAGTCATGAACAGTGACGGAGAACTGGTGGATGATACGCCTGCAGAGGGAGCGAGAGGTATGAAAGATGGGCCTGAGATTTACGATAGAAATAAAGTTGTGTATGATAACACTGCACCGGTTGATAAAAACATAGCAAAAGGAATAGGCATAAAAGCAACGGTGCTTTTACTGTCGGGCTGCCAGGATAACCAGACGTCACGTGACGGAGTAAGCAATGGTTTATTTAC
>JANPNY010000726.1:0-3616 GCA_031427745.1 Chitinophagaceae bacterium
AGGGGTAATTTTCGGGCAAGGGCCTGGCTGCGTAATGCGGATGTGTATTCGTACGCCGGTGATCCGGTAACCACCGTGTTGGGTTTTTTGATAGATTTACTTACACCGCTCTGGGCATTTATTTTACTGCCATCTGCAATCTGCAAATGTCCTACAACGCCCGCCTGTCCGCCAATCATTACGCTGTTACCAATTTTGGTGCTGCCGCTAATGCCGGCCTGTGCTGCTATAATGGTATGATGACCTACTTCTGCATTGTGGCCTATTTGTAAAAGGTTATCGAGCTTGGCGCCGGATTTTATGATAGTGCTGCCAAGGGTTGCCCTATCAATGCTGGTGTTGGCGCCAATCTCTACATCATCTTCAATTATTACATTGCCTAGTTGTGGAATTTTTTTGTAAGATCCGTCTTCCATAGGCGCAAATCCAAAACCATCACTGCCAATTACAGTTCCTGCATGTATGGTAACATGGTTGCCTATCCTGCAGTTATGATAAATTTTTACGCCCGGATGAATTACGGTGTTTTCTCCAATTATTACATCATTGCCAATGTAGGCCGATGGGTAAATTTTTGCTCCATTTGCAATAATAACATTAGCACCAATGTAGGCAAATGCACCAATAAAAACCTGGTCTCCCATTTTTGCAGTTGCATCAATATAAACCGGTTGTTGTATGCCCACCAGCTGTTGTGATTTTATCTGCTGATAGGCATCTAACAAAACAGCAAAAGCAGAATAGGCATCTTTCACTTTAATAAGCGTTGCAGCGATAGGTTCCTTCAGTTCCTGCCCCTCATTTACAATTATGATAGAAGCACCGGTGCTATACAGGTATTCTTCGTATTTGGGATTTGATAAAAATGCCAGTTGTCCGGGGAGTGCTTCTTCAATTTTTCCAAAAGAAGATACAACAGTTGCTTCATCGCCTTCTATTTTACCGCCAATGATAGCAGCTATTTGTACCGCTGTAAATTGCATAATGGAATGAGTTTACTTTTGGGGAAAAAATAAATTTCAATTCCATTTTTTTGGGATTGAAATTACCTAATATAACAAATGTAATATTTTTTAGTGCTGCCACTATGATTTTCATTTATGAGCGGATCATCCACCGCTGTAATATTTTTAACTGTACCATCTTTAAACAATATTAAAATACGTTCTTCCGTAAAATTATAAGTGTTGGTACTGGCCTCTCCGGCAAAAACCAGCCAGCCGGCCTCTTCGGTTGTAAGCTCCAGTTTTGCGGCAGCCTCCGCTACTTTTTCCGCTAATAATTCGGTAGCAACGGCAGATGGGTAATACTTAACCTTCAGCAAATTCCTGTTTAAAATTCCATTGCATAAAAAAGATAAAACCTTGTCGGGGTGTTTGCTCCATTCTTTTATGGCAGTAAGCACATCATTGTCGTCAATTTCACAAAACTCCTGCAGGGTAACGGTTTCAATAGGCTCATTTATGAATTTATTTAACACTGTTTGTGTAGGTGCTTTCAGGTATTTTGCCCGCCGTATAATCCGCTGCAGCATTTGCTCTGCACAAAGAACAGTCTTGTGCAGGTACACCTGCCAATACATAAGCCGGCGGGATACTAAAAATTTTTCAATAGAATAAATACCTTTTTCTTCCACCATCAACTCGCCATTGTGTACCACCAGCATTTTAATAATACGGTCGTAAGCAATCATACCTTCTACTACACCAGAAAAAAAACTATCACGGGAAAGATAATCCATCCGGTCCACGTCCAACTGGCCACTAATGAGCTGGTACAGGAATTTTTTGGGATAGTCATTGGTGAAAATATCAATCGCCATTTGCAATTGTCCGTCATATTGCTGGTTCAGTTCTTTCATTATCAGCAACGAAATGGCTTCGTGGTGCATGCCTTCAATCAATACATTTTCCAGGGCATGGCTAAAGGGTCCGTGGCCAATATCATGCAAAAGGATGGCGATTTTTGCAGCCTGTTCTTCCTGCGGAGTAATATCCACGCCTTTGCTTTTTAATTCGGTCAACGCATTGCACATTAAATGATATGCACCCAATGAATGATGCAGCCGGGTATGTACAGCTCCCGGGTATACCAGGTGAGCCATAGCCATTTGATGAATGCGCCGCAACCGCTGGTAATAGGGATGGGCAATGATTTTAAAAATCAGGTCATCATTGATGGTGATAAACCCATAAACCGGGTCGTTGATTATTTTTCTGAATGACATAATTAATTGATTGGTCGTTGCCTGATTTTTTGCTCGTCAATTACAGTAAGATTGTTGGTAAATATAATTTCAGTCTCTCTTATTACCTGAAGTAAAATTAGAGCAGGTGTAGATGGTAAATATTGATCTAAACGAAAAAGCACAACACCTTCGCAGCCTTTAATAATCGATTTAAAAATCAACTCTCCGAAATCTTTATCAAAAGTGAGGAGGATTTCCTTATTTAAAATGGCTTCTTGCAAAAGGAAAATATCGGGCTTGCCCTGATAAGCCATTGCAGCCTTTCTTACTTGAAATCCCTGAGCGATTAATAGGCTAATGCTTTCATAAGGAAAATTTTCATCTGCTAAAAATTGCATCAGGCTACCAGGTTTTTATTGTATAGCAAGCCATCTTTTAAGCAGTCATGGGCATAGGCAAAAACTGCTTTTAATGCTTCGTGAGAGAGAGTGGGGTAATTGTTGAGCATCATTTCTTCTGTCCAGCCATCAGCCAGCCTTTGTAAAATAAATTCTACAGATAACCTTGTATTGATAATGATAGGTTTGCCTCCAAGTATGGCTGCATCTGCTGTTATATGATCTTTCCAGTTCATCTATCAAAATTAATCATCTTCCCATAATATTTGTTAAAACAATTACAAAGTAAACCAATACAGCTTATGGCCGCAGTTTAAAATTAAATTTGTGCATATTCTGACTAAGCAGTTTTAAGAAAACAGATTATCAAATTTGTTTGATAGATTGTGAGTAGGATTTACCTGGCTCGTTAAAAGAGTTAAATAATAAAATCAACAGCATGAACATAGCAAAAATACTTTGGGTAGATGATGAAATTGATACACTAAACTCCCAAATAATGTTTTTGGAGAATAAGGGTTACGAGGTGGCTACCAAAACAAATGGGTACGATGCGGTTGAATTTATAAAAGCAAATATTGTAGATGTGGTACTGATGGATGAAAGTATGCCTGGCATGACGGGGCTGCAAACATTGCAACAAATGAAGGAATACAACAGCAACCTACCTGTTGTACTCATTACCAAAAACGAGGCTGAAAATTTAATGGACGAAGCCATCGGATCGCAAATAAGCGACTACCTTATTAAGCCTGTAAACCCCAACCAGGTATGGCTTAGCCTCAAAAAAATAATAGATAATAAAAGACTGGTGGCAGAAAAAACCACCTCAGCTTATCAGCAGGATTTCAGGAGTTTGTTTATGGCGCTCAACGATAATCCTGGTTACAGCGAATGGATGGATATTTACAAAAAACTGGTGTATTGGGAGCTGGAGATGAAAAAAAGTGATAGCCCGGAAATGCAGGAAGTATTTCAATCGCAAAAGGCAGAGGCTAATACAGATTTTTTTAAGTTTATTTCAAAAAAT
>JANPNY010000727.1:0-2365 GCA_031427745.1 Chitinophagaceae bacterium
GCTTTTGGAGTTCGAACAGCAACCAACTTGTGCAGTGGGATAATACCAGCAAAATAGGCAACATTAATTACTATACTGTTACCGACGCTTCAGGGGCTAAATCTACTGTTGGTTTAGCAATTAAACAACCTGCTGCAGTGTTAACAGCGACTGTAACTTCAGGAGCTTTAAATGTACTAACGGTATCTGCTTCCGGAGGTGCTTCTCCTTACCAGGGCACCGGTACCTTTACTGCAACAGTGGGCCTAAATAGCTTCGTTGTAACCGATGCAAATGGCTGCAAAGACACAGCCAGCATAAATATTACAACCCTTACTGCTGCAAGAATTTCTACTACAACAACTTCCACTACTGTAGCGCCGGCGCCTGATGCAGTACAATTATCAAACACATTAAAAATAAGCAGTTACCCCAACCCTACCACATCAACCTTTAAATTATTGGCAGAGGGTATTCCTAATGAAAAGATCAATATCATTGTGATGAGTGAAGATGGAAAAATTGTTTTTCAAACAGCAGGTATTACCAATAAAACCTACGAATTTGGAAGCGGTTTTGTACGTGGCTTGTATATCATTAAAGTGATTCAGGGAAATAATAAACAAACGCTTAAAGTGATAAAAATCTAAAATAAAAAATCGTAGAAAAATAATTGAGATAACAGGAACCCCGAATTCATTAGTTGAATTCGAGATTCCTGTTTTAAATACATTTTACAAAACCTATTTTAAAATATCCTATCAGGTGATTTAAATATTAACATGCGCCTAATTATTTGTCTTACTGGAAATTTTGCTCGTCTCGTTTCCCGGCACTTATTTTAGCACAGGTAAAATTATTTTTGATGCGTTTTTTGAATCGTGGTGAATTTTTATATTACTTTTTATAAAGTCTTTTGTATCGCAATGATAAATGTCGATAAACTGCTGTGGATTACGATCTGCTAAAGGGAACCAGCTGCTTTGCACCTGAACCATTATCCGATGACCTTTTTTAAAATTATGTGCTATGGAGGGCAATTCAATTTTTACTTCTTCTATTTTACCAGGCGTAAAAGCTGAAGGATTTTCATAACTTTTTCTAAAACGTCCACGGAAAATTTCTGCTCTCACTAACATTTGGTAACCTCCCATTGGGTAAGGATTCACAGGATCCGTTTCTGCATAAATATCTACCTCATTGTAACCCAGGTAATCTGGAAACACATCAATTACTTTTACAACTAAATCCGCATCAGTGGTAGATATACTCGTCATAATATCTGCAATAATGTTCCCCGTAACGGTTACATCTGCCGTTAAAGTATCTGTTTTAAAAACCAGCACGTCGGGTCTGCGGGCAGCAAAGCGTTGGTCATCGCTCATATAAGTTCTTGTTCGGTTAAAATGTACGTCGGCGCTGTATGGAACAGGTTTGGCGGGGTCGCTGGTATATTCGCTAAAACTTTTTGCAGCAGCAGGTTTTGCAGCGCTTAACTTACCATTGGCTTGCAGGTATAGGGTGCTGTTTTCCGTTTCTGCAGGTGGCCATTGCGCAAAAGATTTCCACTCGTTAGCGCCGGTAACAAAAACGTTGGCTTCTGCAATTTGTGTAACATCCCCTTTACCTTTTAAAAAATAATTAAAGAAGGGTATCTCAAATTTTTGCTGGTAATATTCACTGGTGTTGGACCCAAATTGAATATTGCCATGATGTGTGCCATCATGATTGGCCCATTGACCATGATACCATGGACCGTTAACAATTTTATTAAAAGCCTTACCCGGATTATTTTGTTCTGCAGCTTTATAAGCGTTCCAGGCACCCCAGCAATCTTCTGCATCAAACAAGCCACCAACCCACAACATGGCTGGCTGTAAATTTTTGGTTGCATTGCGTGCATCCCTTGCTTTCCACCAGGCATCGTAATTTGGATGAGCCATCAAATCGTTCCAGAAAGCAATGCTGTCGCCTGTATATTTAGTAAGATTTTTTACACTACCGGCTTCCAGAAAAAAATTATAACTATCATGATCCGGGAAGCCAACAGACGTTGCAGCAACTGAAACCGGCTTGGGATGAGGCACACCAAAAGCAAAGCCCAGTGATGACATAAAACTAAAAGCATCCATTTGAAAAAACGCTCCGTTGTGATGAAAATCATCGCCGATAAACCAATTGGTAACCGGTGCCTGCGGACTAACGGCTTTTAATGCAGGATGATTACTTGCAGCTGCCATGGTTGAATAAAAGCCGGGGTAAGAAATACCAAATACGCCTACATTGCCGTTGTTGTTAGCGATATTTTTTATCAGCCAATCAATGGTATCATAAGTATCACTCGACTCATCAATTTCCTTACCCTTTTTGTCTGGGTTAAATGGCC
>JANPNY010000728.1:0-4833 GCA_031427745.1 Chitinophagaceae bacterium
AACGATTTGTCGGCGATGTTTATACCAGCGGTAACAGGAATATTATTGGCAATTCCAAAGCCGGGATCGGTGTCAATAAAATATTCTGCCTTGGTGATATTGGGTAAAATATCGCTGGCAGTATTTACTTTAAAAAAGGATAATTTATTGCTGATGCTCCATTGGCCATTGGCATCCCGGCTACGGAGAAATAAATTGTGAAACCCATCTGCTAATGAGTTTAATGGAATGGTAAATGATTTGTCGGCAATATTTGTTCCTGCATTTACGGGTATATCATTGGCCATGCCAAAGCCGGTATCGGTATCAATAAAATATTCTGCTTTATTAATAGCAACCTGTCCATTGCCTGCGACAGCATTTAGCAAACACACCCAAACAGCCAATACCTTCATCAGTTTATTTTTGTAAAAATTTGCAGTCATTTCAAATGTTTTTACCCTTCCGGGTTTGCAACAGTACCGTCCTGTTAAAATGGTACACTTCAATGCATGATGGTGATGGTTGGTATTTGTTAATTATTAATGATGGCTTGCTTACAGTTAGCCGTAAGTTTTTGTAGGGTATAAGAAATCATGAATCTGTATGAATTAAGTTTCCGTTTATTTTCCGATGTGAATTGGGTATAATCTTATTTTATTGAAAATAGTAAGGCAGTAAACCGCTGACGACTAATTATTACTTTTTGTACTGAAAGTAAGTGTCATGCTGCTGCCGCTTGGTGTGGCAGGCAATGCCATTTTGTAGATAGAAGGAATGGGTGGAGTAACTGCAAGTTTAAAGGGGCTACCTCCTCCAAATGCGCCACAGTCTATTCCTGCGCCACCTGCGCCAATTGCAGGGCTGCCTGTTTTTAATTGATACACATTGTCAACAAAACCTCCCGCATTGTTTACAAAAACAGTACTCATGTCAACATTTACCTGGTTGCCATTGCCGGTGGGGAGATTCCCATTGGGTGCTATATTATTGCTGATATTGCAATTGCTAAAAGAGGCATTTTGCTGCGCATTAAAAATATTGTTGCCTATTACACAATTATTAATGCTGCCATCATTGGGGCCATAGTCTCCACCGGCTACTGCATGTATCACATTGTTGGAGATAATACCATCCGATGTACCATCATTTGCAATGGTATTGCCAATAATACTGTTGGTAATGATGATATTGTTAGAATTATTGTTAAATAAAATATTGGATGCCCAGCAATTTTTTATCACAATATTATCTGCATTGTTAATTTGAATTCTTCCATTTACACAGCATGTATTGCCATTAGCAACAGTACTGGCACAATTAATCAATGTAATACCCGATACACCATTGTTAATATTAATGTCTCCTGTGTAACGCACCATTAAAATACTATTGTTTGCACCAGTATTGCTGATAGTGATGGTATTAAGATAAGGAGCTTTTGGATCGAACTGTATGCCAGGGTTTTCATTTAAAAACTGGCCTGTGCTTATAATAACCAGGCTTTTACTCATATTAAGGTTGCCATAGCTATTGATAGATGGTTCCAGGTGTATGGTGTCGCCTACACCGGCACCATCATGTGCTGCCTGTATGTTTGTAAAATCTGCTGTAACGCCTGTATTGTTATTGCAGCGCCATATTTTGGCAAAAGAAACATGGTAAATAACAAATGTTAATAGGCTTAGGGCTATCATCTTTTTCATAATCAGTTTTTTTATTTTGAGATAAAATTGCTGATTATATTTTTTGTTGTCAATCCCTAATAATAGGGGGAAAGTTGCTTTTATAAAATCCATTTGCATGGAAGCAAACTTCAAATATAGCAAAGGCAACTTTTTAGTTTGGAGCTAACAGAAGTAACTGAATTGAAAATAAATAGTAGATATTGCAAAACCTAATTATACAATATTATTTTTCATTGCAAACGAGATGGCTTCCCCTAAAGAATGTACGTGCAGTTTTTCGTAAATTTTTTTTATGTGAGAGTTCACAGTATAAAAACTGATGCACATTTTGTCTGCCACCATTTTGTAACTCATTCCTTCTGTAAGGTTTTTTAATACCGCTTTTTCTTTGATGGTGAGGTTATGCTGGCTGTTATCACTTTCAGGTTTGTTGTTAAAATGTTTCATTACCCTAAGTGCCACGCTCGGCGTCATAAAAGCCCCGCCATTACTCACTTCAATGATACTTTGTATTATTTTTTCTGCGGAGGCATTCTTTAAAATATAGCCTTCTGCCCCAGCCTGCAGGGCAGCAAATATTTTTTCGTCATCTTCAAATACTGTTTGCATGATGATTTTTATTTCAGGATAGCTTTGCTTGATAATTCTTACACCTTCAATGCCATTTACGTTGGGCATTTCAATATCCATCAGTACCAGAGTAGGTTGCAACTCCCTCATGTTGATCATCACCGTACTGCAATCGCAAAAACTGCCTATGCAACTAATTCCTTCGCTTAGCATCAATAATGCTTCGAGGCTTTTTCTCCTGCGTTCATTATCATCATATACCACCACTCTTATCATGCTGTAAATTTGAATAAAATTATGCTGTATTGGTATCGCTAATATTAGTGACAGGTAAGGTGCAGGTGATAGTGACGCCACTGCCAATTGCTGATTGTATAAGAACAATACCGCCTAAGCCTGCAGTTCTGGTTTGTATATTTTTTAGCCCATTGCCTGTTGGTGGTTCATTGGTGTTAAAGCCATTCCCATTATCGTGGATGGATAAAACAATATGATTTTTAGTAGCTGATAAAGAAACGGTAGCCTCCGTTGCTTCACTATATTTTGCAATATTATTGATGGCTTCCTTTGTAATAAGGATAATGTTTTTTCTTATTTCCTGCCCTTTGCAAGCTGCTTCAGCTTCTTTGCAAATGGTATAGTAGCACCTGATATCTTTTATGGTAAGCAGGTTGTACCCAATGTTTTTTATCCTGGCTTCCAGGCTATATTCCACTTTATCCTGGTCTTGCATGGCCCACACAATATGACTCATGTTTTCCATTACTTCTTCTGCATTTTCTGCAATATGCTGTAATAATTTTTTTGCTTCTTCCGGGTTTTTATCCAGCAGCTTTGTTGCCAGCGAACTGTAAATTTGCAGGCTACTGAGCGATGAGCCTATATCATCATGTAAATCTTTGCTGATACGGGATTGCACCAGTTTTACATCCAGTTCTTTTTTTAATAGATCTGCCGCCTGCAGAGCCAGTAACTCTCTTTTTTGGGTTTCTTGCAACAGGGTTTGTTGAAATATTTCTTTTTCCTGGTAAGCTAATTTTAGGCGGTATCCTAAAGCCGCAGATAAAAAAATGGCTTCAATCATCATAGCTGGTTCCAAAAAAAACAGCCCTCCAAATGCAAGGTTTTCTTTATATAAAAATACATTGATAACAAGGCCCGTAATAGTGCCGGTAATGGCAACCAATGTGCCCGCTATAATTAGTTGGTAAAAAATATCTTTTCTAAACCGAATTAATCTTACAACCATAAAAAGACCAAATGCCATGCAGCAAAAGCTTGCAATAGTTATCACTCCGGTAGCAAGGTTGAAACGATCGCCGGTAATTCTTAAAATTAGATAGAGCGGTAAAAAAGTAGAAACGAAAACTTGCAATGCCTTCCAGCATTTATAATAACCTTTTTCGTTAGGGGTAATATTTAATACAACGCCTAAAAAATTTACATACATTAAAAAGCCCATATTAGAAAGGATAGGATCGAGGGTTTCTACCGTGTAGTAGGATAATGGATAGATAGAGGTTAACCTTGCATCGAGCAGTCTTACTACATTAAACAAAGACATTATCCCAAGGTAAATAGCATAATTTCTAAATGCCTTATCATTTTGCTGCAGATAAATGGTAAAATGAAATATACCCAATATGCATAAGGCTCCTAATGAAATCAACAGTAAGTAGATGATAGATTGCATATTAGTTGTTAAGATAGTTTATTTATAAATTAAAAAAACCATCCCGCTATCATTGAGATGGTTTTTCTAAATAATTTCTATACTGTTTCAACTAAGGCATACGCATAGCCATCTATCTTCAACTACTATTCAACCATCTTCACCCCTAAACCTTCTAAACTCTAAACCCTAAACCTGCTACCCCAACTCCGGATACAAACTAAACTGGCTCATAAATTCATTTACCTGCCCACGTACAGTTGTAATAATTTTTTCATCATCTGCATTCATCAATACATTATCCACAGCATTTACCACAAATTGCATGTGTTCTTCTTTTAGCCCACGGGTAGTAATGGCAGGTGTTCCAATACGGATGCCAGATGTTACAAAGGCACTCTTATCATCAAAAGGAACCATGTTTTTATTTAAAGTGATATCTGCTTTTACCAGTGCCTGTTCTGCTTTTTTTCCGCTAATGTTTTTGTTGCGGAGATCAATCAGCATCAGGTGATTGTCGGTACCGTTGCTGATTAGCTCGTATCCTTTTTCTACAAAAGCCTTAGCCATGGCCTGTGCATTGTTTATTATTTGTTGAGCATAGGTTGCAAATTCATCCGTCAGTATTTCACCAAATGCAATGGCTTTGCCAGCAATTATATGCTGCAGCGGTCCACCCTGTATGCCAGGGAAAACTGCCATATCCATCAGATTACTCATCAGGCGGGTATTGCCTTTTACATCTTTTAAACCAAAGGGGTTTTCAAAATCTTTTTTCATCAAAATAATACCGCCTCTTGGCCCACGCAGTGTTTTGTGGGTGGTAGACGTTACAAAATGACAATGTTCAAAAGGGGAGTTCAGCAAACCTTTTGCAATCAATCCGGCAGGATGCGCCATATCGCATTGCACAAATGCGCCTAC
>JANPNY010000729.1:0-2386 GCA_031427745.1 Chitinophagaceae bacterium
ACTGTTGGTGTGAACGCCACAAAAATCGTTGGTGGCAGAACCCGGCACCGGACAGCCGGTTGTTGTTGCATCCCTCCATTGCGGCGTCTTCAGGTATGTATCGGCACTGTTCCAAATATCGGTTGGCGGGTTTTGCATGGATCGTACATATGGTTTTGCCCGCTGTGGCAGCACTATGTCTTCAAACAGTTCAAAAGGCTTTTTCACAATTGTATCCTTCATATAATTTTCAACACAGGCTCCCCATATGTCGCTGAAACCTTCATTTAATGCACCGGATTCCCTTGCATATACAAGCCCTGATGTAGCCTGGCAGATGGCATGTCCAATTTCATGTCCACACAAGTCTAAAGATGCCCAGGGATTACATCCATTCGGCGGATTGGCCGAACCATCACCATACTGCATGGCATTTCCGTTCCAGAATGCGTTGTCCACATTCGATCCAAAATGCACATACCCCTTCATCATTGTATTGTTGTTGTCATAGCTTTTTCTAAAATGCCTTTCCCACCAATATTTCACCACTTTTTCCTGCCCCCAGTGCGCTTCCATACCGGCATCCTGGTACAAAGAGTTGTGGTATTCTGCTGCTGTCCAGTTATTGTCATCATCATATAGTTGGTTCACCCCGCTAAAATCAGTGTTGTTGCTCATATCCATTGTTTGAATGCTGGTGTTGTCGCCGATTGCGGAAGCCAATAATTCAAAACCCAGTGCACCGCTTGGTGTGGTGATGATGGCTCTCCGCCCGCTATACCTGGTGTCGGCCATCCCTGTGGCATTTGCCAAAGGGACATTAACGACTGCTGCCCTGGGCATGGGGTTAAAAAATGAAAACTGCCGTGGTACTTTGGCAATAGTTTGGTTTTTTGTTGGCTGTCCCCTTTCTGCATGATGCAGTATGGAGGTGTTAAAAACCAGGTTTCCAGTGGCTGCATCGATAAAAATATGCTGCCTGCTCAATGGTTTTGTGGCGAACACATCAAAGCGATAAGCCAGGCACAGCTTGCCGGGGTTCACCAATTGATCTTCCACAATCACCAACTCACCAGCCGGAAGTTGATACTCTGCAAGATTCAGCGGATTATTCTGCCAAACATATTGCTCAGCAGCCACGTACTGCAGTGCCTTATCAAATGCGGCCTGCTCTGTGAGCAGCGCAGTTATTTTGATATCATCCGGCACCGAATAAAACTCCAGCTGCAGGCTGGCCACCTGGTCACTGATGGCCGTTTCCACCACAGCACCGTACATTACTTTAATGCCCTTAAAATACTGCTGATACCTGGTAACGGCTGTGCCGAAATAACTATCGGTCTGTTTGCTCCGCTTTAATTCGTCAACTGCATCACGAAAAGCCATTTTCTGCTTTAGCCATCCGGCGGTGCTGGCAGTACTGATTCGCTTATCCGGAGAAAATAACACATTGCCGATGAAAGGCAGCTTACCATCCAGTTCAATGCGGTAATACGAACTGGCAGTGTTTTGTTTTTCAGTCTGTAAGGTAGTCTGCAGCTTCTGTAGGGATGGCTGGGCCACTAATGTGACGGCAAAAAAAGTGCTGACTGTAAAAAGAACAATGTGGCGGCGCATGGTGTATAGAGTTTTGGTAATTATCAAGTAAAAGCAAAGCGAATTTTGTTTTCAGCAAAGGAGAAAATACTAACGGGTAACAATCAAAAACACCACAGCTGAAAGTTCAGACACTGCCTTAGTGCCGCTTTAGCATTTGCATTAGTTTGATGCTCCAATTGCGATGAAGTGTACGAAAAAAGCCAGGCTTTAATGAGGAATTGGAAAATTGGTTACAAATTACCAAAAAAGAAAGCAAAACCTTCTCCCTTTTTCAGGTGATTTTTTGGCGGCTCTTTATCCCAGATCGGTGACGTTACCGACCATGCACGTAAATTACATCTCCATTTTCTCCAACGCCTGCCCCAAATCTTTTATTAAATAATCTGCATCTTCCAAGCCAACATATAGACGCATCATCCGGTGATCTCTATTATTTATATCAAAATCTGCGGAGGCAATACCGGCACATTTGGGAATAATCAAACTCTCATGACCGCCCCAGCTTACCGCCATCATTATGTGTTGCAGGCTTTCGCAAAATTGTTCAATCGCTTCTAAAGATGTTGGTTTAAAATAGAAACTCAACAGTCCGCAGGCGCCCTGCATTTGTTGCTTTGCCAACTGTAGTTGCGGAAAGTTTTCATCAAAAGGAAAAAGTACTTCTTCCACTTTTGGGTGTTGCTTTAAATACTCCAATACCTTAACCGTTGTTTTGCTAATATGCTCCAGCCGCATGGGTAAAGTGCGTAATCCTCTTATGAGCAGCCATGCATTAAACGGCGAAATACCACTGCCGATATTCATGTAC
>JANPNY010000730.1:0-1628 GCA_031427745.1 Chitinophagaceae bacterium
ATGCGAAAGTCAGAAATGGGTGCCTGCACATAAATTACAGCATTTATACCTGCTGCCGGTTTATGCTTTGTCTTCCATCTTTTGGATTTTCTTTATGGATTTTACAAAATATTTTACCCGTAAAATTTATACAACCGAAGCATGGAAAATGAATACAAAAAGTCATGTGATTTTTTGGATCACCAAGGTTATGTATGTTACTTTTTATATGGTGCTGCCTGCAATGGTATGGGGTGTAGGTGCATGGCTTGCAGGATTTTTTGTGTTTCATGCGGTAATGGGGCTTACCTTATCGCTCGTATTTCAATTGGCACATGTGGTGGAAAATACCGAGTTTGAAACGGTAGCGTTAGACGAAACAAAACATTTGGAAACAGCCTGGGCAGAACATGAACTTAAAACTTCTTCCAATTTTGCAATGGGCAGCAAGGTAGTTTCCTGGTTTGTAGGTGGATTAAATTTTCAGATTGAGCATCATCTATTCCCTAAAGTTAGCCATGTACATTACCCTGCAATAAGTAAAATTGTGAGGGAGAAATGCATGGAATTTAATCTCCCCTATAATCATTATGATACAATGTGGCAGGCACTTGCATCGCATTTCAGAGTTATGAAATGTCTTGGTAAGCAGCAGGTAGTTACTAAAGGTGTTGTAAGGAGTGCGCAGGCTGCTTAAACGATAAAATTATGCTGTAGAAATTAGCGTTTTCAAAATAGCTGATTCACATACTATGGCTTGTATTTTGCTTCCCTAAAAATAGTTTCTGCATCTGTATTAATTAATTGCTGCAGCGTAACGGCGGTATTCTTCTGTATATACTTTTTTACAATTTGCCAGCCTGCAAATGACCCGATGTTACCGGGAGATCCAGCTCCTAATTCCTGCGTGGTAGGGCCTTCGTCTACATAGTTTTTCATAGTATTCTTATCGATGCTTTGCAGCAAATTGTTTTTTATAAACATATCCCATATCACGGCTTCGTGTGCAATGCAATCTTTATACTGATCTTCAGTGTAACCAATCAATTTATATTCCGCTGTTTTAGGTAACAACATCTGTAACATAAACAGCCGTTTTCCTTTCTCAATCATTTGATTTACCAATGGCTGGTCATTATCTTTTTCGGGGTAGATATCTGCTGCTATATTTTTTATCGCATTTATAGAGATATAGTCTGGCTCAAATCGCCGGGATATATAATCAGGGTAAAATTGTTGTACCATTTCAGTTTTGTATAATGGATAATCTTTACCTAAATGATGGTGTAATCCAACCAGTAACCCTTCAGGCGCCAGGATATCTCCAAAGCCATCAGGTGGGCCTATATAGGTGATGATTTTTTCCGGCGTTTTATAATCCGGAAAATAGTATTTCACCAACTGTAAGGAGAACTTTATTTCATTCTCATAGGTTGAAAAATCGGAGAATTTTTTTTCAACATCGTTGTAGAGTAACCGGTAAGCTTTTATAAAACCATTTACATAAGACGCCGCTGTATCTGCCGGCCATTGCGGATCTACATTTAAAATCTTAGTTAAAAAGGTGTTGGTAAATGCCGGGTTATCGTTTTGCAAATGCCGGATGTACATTGGCAGGGAAACAGCGTTGGTATCAAATAAATTTCTTT
>JANPNY010000731.1:0-4337 GCA_031427745.1 Chitinophagaceae bacterium
GGATGGAATGGCGGTAACCGATTTCAGTTGTATGTAGGGCCACAACCATTGCTGGCACCTGCACCTACTAGTGGTGCTGGCTACTCAGCCCTTGTTCCTTCACTGGATTTGTTAAACCCTGTTACAGGCTATGCCGTTGGCGATAATCGTCGTCAGTGGTCTGTAATGGAACAGGGATTTCATAATCCGGAATGGAAGAACGCAAGTTTTCCTAACGGTTTCACTTATGATACCACAGGCAACGGCACTGATAATTTTCATATCCGTACTGGAACCCGTTCAAGCATTATGAAATATGTGGTTGGGCCTAACAGGGCAGGTGAGCCGGTTAACAGTAGTTCTCACAGCCAGATTGGAACTTATATTCTGCGCTATGCAGATGTGTTGCTGATATATGCAGAAGCAGTATTAGGTGGCCCGGGTACTACCAGCGATGCAGAGGCTGTTGCCGCATACAACGCAGTACATACACGTGCTGGTCTCGATCCGGTTTCCGGTTTTTCTATGGATGATATCCTGCACGAACGCAAAGTAGAATTTGCCTTTGAGGGTGATTATTGGTTTGATATACAAAGACAGGGATTTGAAAAAGCAAAGGCAATGCTTCAAGCCCAGGAAAGAGGTACTTATGACTTTAATAAAAACCTTACCAGTTTCAGGGCAACCATAACATCAGCATCACAATTATACCTGCCAACACCGCAGGCAGAAACGGTGATCAACCCATTATTGCTGGAGCCAGCTGTTCCTTATTATTAATTATCAAACCAATTTTAAAATCGTATAATTTTAAAACAATGAAAAAATTCAGCAAAATACACATCATAGCAGGCATCTTTCTGATGGCATTGTCCATCTTGCTGTCTTGCACAAAAAAGGAAATCGTTACACCGGTTTACCAGGTGTCTCCGGTACAGGGCGCTAGTAAATCAGTTGTTACACTTACTGGCTCCGGTCTTAAAGATCTTCGTTCCATCAGCTTTGATAACGGAAATGTAAAGAGTTCCTTTAACCCGGTATTTAATACAGATGGCGCTATCATTTTTCGTGTGCCGGACGATGCCAATCCTGGTAACCAGAATATTGTATTTACCAATGCCAATGGCTACCAGTACAGTGTACCTTTTAAAGTGTTGGGATTGCCCACCATTATTAGTGTTAACAATTATAATTTTAAAGAAGGCACAACCCTTACCTTAACCGGTAAAAACCTGGACGATGTTTTAGCGGTAAAATTTGCCGGCTCTGCGGAGGTTTGCACAGTGGTTTCTAAAACTGCCACTACCCTTGTAATAGCTATGCCTGCCACTACTAAATACCGGACCTTTCTTGAAATTACTAACCAGGCGGGCACGGTAACCACGCTGGAGGAATTTGTAAGCCTTACCAATAATTTCAAATTTTTTGACGATGCTTATCAAAATGGCGAGCAGGATGCATCCTGGGGCGACGCTGGTTTTATTTCTACAACAGAATTCAAATCCGGTACCGCATCTTTCGGCAAAAATTACCAAAAAGGAAACTGGCACCAGATGGGTTTTGGCTGGAACAACATTGCGAATGATAATTATAAATTCCTGTCGTTTTGGATGAAAGGGGGATCTGTTAATATTGATATCTGGGTTTGGACTCAGCAATCGCCTGGGGGTTACGATCCCTTTGGTAATGCTGGTCAAAAAATTAAAGTGCCGGCTAAAGTTTGGACCTATTATAAAATTCCTGTTTCGCAATTAAACCTTTGGGCAAATGGCGCTGCATTCAATCAACTTGGATGGAGATTGCAAGGGCCGGATGGGCAGGATGAAAAAATGTACCTCGATGATGTGATGCTGGTGAAATAAAAATCGCTATCACATTTTAATAAAACAACAGCAAAGCTTGTAATTCATTTTGTATTGTCATAAAAAAAATATCATGAATAAAATAATAAAAAACTTACTGCTGATAAGCATCCCTTTAGCAGCTTCGGTTTTCTTTTTTGCCGGGTGTAAAAAAGAAATCACCAATCCGGCTCAAACCATACCGGTGATAAAAGAAATTTTTCCCGGCAGCGCCATTGCTAAAGCGCCGATTGTAATCAAAGGACTTAACCTGCAGAATGTAAGCAAGGTTCAATTTGGGACACGGGTGGTAACAGATTTTAATGCCGCCACAAACACTGATTCGACTGTGAGTGTTAAGGTTCCAGACAGCCTGCCACTAGGCGAAACTTTTGTGCAAGTTTACATGGCTGATGGAAAAGGTTATTCCGCTTACAAGTTCACCGTATTGCTTACACCGCCGGTTCCAAAAATAGCTTCCGTAACGCCAACAACAGCTTTGCCCGGAGATGTGTTAACTATCGTTGGAATTAATTTTTCATTGGTAAGAAGCGTAAAGTTTGGAGGCGTAAATGCAACATTTGCACCCACTGCAGATACCAATACCATAATGAAAGTAACCGTTCCCTGGGATGCGGTTGCCGGAAACCAATTTATAAAACTAACCAATACCAATGGGGCAGACAGTATTGCTTTTAATGTAAATCGCAGGCCTGTTATTATATCATTTACACCAGGCTCCGTTCGTGCCGGTGATGTTTCCACAGTAAAAGGCTTAAGGTTTAATGGTGCAAGCTCAGTAAAGTTGGGCACAACAGCTACTGCATTTACAGTACTCAACGATTCTATATTAACACTAACAGTTCCCGCTGGTGCATTGTCTGGTAATGTTAGTATTACCACTCCAAATGGAACAGGCGTAAGCAGCACAGCATTAACAGTACTGGTGGCTGGAATTGCTTTCCCCATTTGGGATGAAGCGCTGTCTTCTAACTGGAATGGATGGCTGGGCGGCGGCTGGGGTGGTACCTTTAATCAAACAAACACTACCCCTGTAAGAACCGGTGCTAAATCACTTAAAATCACCTACTCGCCACAGTGGGGTGTTCCTTACCAATTGGGCGGTGCGAACATTCCGCTTGCTGCATACACAACGTTTAAAATCTCCATTTTTGGAGGACCCGGAACAAGCGGAAAGCGGTTTAATATTGGCTTCAATGAATCGGACGGAAAAACCATTGACATAGTTGAAGGAGTGTGGACGGATTATACCATTCCGCTTTCTGATATTTCATCAGCTACCACCTTAACGCATCTTTACCTAAAAGAATACAGTGGCGTTGCAGGGCCCGATTATATTATCTATGTTGATGACATGGGATTGAATTGATAAAATTGATGGCACACAATTGATATTTTTTTCCTGTGAAAATAATAAAGCCATCTCTTTTAAAGAGGTGGCTTTATTATTAGATTCATCAAAAGAATGTGAGTGTGTAGTGGAGGAATTTTTTAAATGATTAGCCAATGGAAAAGTATCTTAAAATAGTAATTATAAGCAGCTTGTTGTTACCTGTAAATTGTTGCTTCAGCCAGCAGCTAGTTAAGTTGATAGATGCAAAAGCAACCAGGGAGACAAAGGCTTTGTGTTATAATCTTCATCAGTTATCCAGGCAACATATTCTTTTTGGTCATCAGCATGCGATGGAATATGGGCATGGCTGGAGTGGGGAAAAAGACAAGTCGGATGTAAAGCTGGTAACAGGTTCTCATCCCGCTGTAATTGGTGTTGACTTTAGTGGACTATCCGGAAAAACCGATGAAGAGATACAAAATACAAAAGAGCATTTAAAAAAATACATTGAAGCAACCTATAACAATGGTGGGGTTATCACAGCCTCGTGGCATTTTAACAACCCGGTATCTGCCACTGATTTTTACTGGAAAGATTCGGGTGTAATACCTGCGGTTAAATACATTATTCCCGGCGGAAGCCAGCATGAAAAATATAAAAGCATTTTAAGAAATATTGCTGCCGTAGCAAAATCTGTAAAAGGGAAAGACGGGAAATCAGTGCCGGTTATTTTCAGGCCATTTCATGAGTTTGATGGCGATTGGTTTTGGTGGGGTAGCGGTCATTGCACCGTGCAGGAGTTTACCACACTCTGGAAATTTACGGTAAGTTACTTGAGGGATAGCCTGAGTGTTCACAATTTTATTTATGCGTTTTCGCCGGATAATAAATTCAACACAATAGAAAAATACCTGGAGCGATATCCTGGAGATAAATGGGTTGATTTGGTGGGCATTGATAACTATGGGGATTGGGGCCGGGATGGAAAATATGATACAGCAGCCGGGATAAAAAAAATACAGATTGTTTCGGATTACGCCATCAAAGCCAATAAGCTGGCAGCTTTTACGGAGACGGGACTGGAGTCTACTCCAAATTCATCTTGGTGGACGTCAATTTTATTGAACGCATTAAAATCGTCAAAAGTACAAATGGCCTATGTG
>JANPNY010000732.1:0-3288 GCA_031427745.1 Chitinophagaceae bacterium
TCGCAAAAGGCAGAGGCTAATACAGATTTTTTTAAGTTTATTTCAAAAAATTATGCTTCCTGGGTGCGGGCAAAGAGTACAGATGGGCCTGTAATGAGCCATAATTTGCTGAAGTTAAAAGTACTACCTCACCTGGAAAAAGGCACTCCCTTATTTTTTGTATTGATAGATAATCTTCGCTTTGATCAGTGGAAAATAATCCAACCCATTTTTGCAGAAAGTTTCCGCATACAGGAAGAGGAAACTTTTTATGCCATATTACCCACCGCAACACAATATGCCCGTAATGCAATTTTTGCCGGCATGTTGCCCATTGATATTGAAAAACAATTTCCCATAGAATGGAAAAATGATGATGAAGATGGCGGTAAAAATATGAGTGAAGAAGTTTTTTTAAGAGCACAGTTAAAAAGGCTGGGCAAGGGAGATTTAAAATGCTCCTACACCAAAATCACCAATAACCACGATGGACAAAAACTGGTCGACAATATCCATAACATGCTGCAAAATGACATCAACGTAATCGTTTATAATTTTGTGGATATGTTAAGCCATGCCCGAACCGAAATGGAAGTACTAAAAGAACTGGCAGGCGATGAAACCAGCTACAGAAGCATTACCCATAGCTGGTTTGAGCATTCACCCCTGCACCAGGCCCTTAAAAAAATTGCTGATAAAAAAGTCACTTTGGTGGTAGGGACCGATCATGGCAGTGTACGGGTAAAAACAGCAGCCAGGGTAATTGGCGATAAACAAACAACCGCCAATTTGCGCTACAAACATGGCCGAAATCTTAACTACGAACCAAAGGATGTATTGGCCTTTAAAGATCCGAGAGAAGGAGGGTTGCCGGTGCCCAATGTAAATTCATCCTACATTTTTGCCAAAGGCGATGTGTTCCTTTGCTATCCCAACAATTACAACCATTTTGTAAATTATTACAAAAATACTTTTCAGCACGGAGGTGTTAGTTTAGAAGAAATGATTGTGCCAATTATCAGGATGACGAATAAGTAGCCGCCTTTAAAACTTTCTGTATTTCGGTTACTAAATGCAAACAGGTTGAGATCAACGGTGTTGCAGCGCACCTGAACATACGCTCATCAAACATTTATTTTAATGGCAGAGACTTGATATTTTAATCCACAAACTGTGGAGAATCTTATTTTTTAAATCCTTGCTATTAAAGGAAGTTGCATCAATAATTAAAGCCCCTACAGGGATTGTTACAAAATAAAGGGCATGAAATATACACAGCACACATTAGATAAAATAGAAAGTATTGCAGAACAAAACGGTTATGTTATTCGCTTCGAAAGGGGGACTTTTCAAAGTGGCTATTGTATTTTACAAGCTAAAAAAGTAATCGTTATTAATAAGTTTTTTCAAATAGAAGGTCGTATCAATGCCCTGATAGACCTGCTTCCACAGCTTGATATTAATTTTGATGCACTCACGCACGAAAGTCAAAAATTGTATGAAGAAGTGATGAGTTTAGCTGCAGAAAAATAAGCATCACATCTGCCGTTGTAATCTCTTTCATTATAATTACCTCTTTTTGAAACAAATGCTTTTTTGTTTCGGTGCAATTAAAATTGCCGCAAGGGTTGCCAACCTTTTAAAAATTCTTTTTAACTTATAAATCTCTTTATGAAGGTTGGCAACCCTTTAATCCGCTGCGACAATTTTAAATGTACCCTTTTATTTGGTTTCACATAATGCCAAGGTTTAACTTTATAACTGCAGGATGCTGCAGCAGCAAGCAGATGCCCGCAGTTTAAAGTATTTTTATCTTACAAATTACCACCAATATGACCATTCAACAGGCACAAACAGATGTAGACCAATGGATAAAAACAACGGGCGTTCGGTATTTTAATGAACTCACCAACCTGGGGATATTAATGGAAGAAGTAGGAGAGTTGTCCCGGCTGATGGTGCGGAAATATGGTGAACAATCTTATAAAAAAAGTGATGCCCCTCCTACTTCGGAAGAAAACGGGAGGAAGATGCTTGGGGATGAAATGGCTGATGTGCTTTGGGTGCTGATGTGCCTGGCCAACCAAACCGGTGTTGACTTAACCGATGCCTTACAAAAGAATTTTGAAAAGAAAAACAGCAGGGATGCCACAAGGCACCTGGAGAATGAAAAGTTGAAATAGTAATATCAAATACCCCTGAAACAGAGAGAAAAAAAATCAGCTGTTAGCCTTGGAAAAGGAATAGTTTCAAATCCTGAATAATTTTTTTTATCCCATTATCTTTGCCGCTATGGCAAACGAAACAAACATCTTCGCTGAGCTGATTGCTCATTGTAAAGAATACGGTTATATTTTTCAATCGAGTGAAATTTATGATGGCCTTAGTGCTGTATATGATTATGGCCAGAATGGTGCCCAGCTAAAAAAGAATATCCGGGATTATTGGTGGAAAAGCATGACGCAGTTGCAGGATAATATAGTAGGCATTGATGCCGCTATTTTTATGCATCCCACCACATGGAAAGCCAGCGGCCACGTAGATAATTTCAGCGATCCGATGATTGACAATAAAGACAGCAACAAACGTTACCGTGTTGATCATTTAATTGAAGGATATGCAGAAACCTTGCCCGACGTTGATGCAAAAGCCGTGTTAGCGGCCATGGATGCATTGCTGGCTAAAGATGATTATGCTGGGTTAAAACAATTAATAGAAGATAATAAAATAAAATGTGCCATCAGCAAAACCTGCAACTGGACAGATGTTCGCCAGTTTAACCTGATGTTTAGCACGGCGTTTGGTGCTACAGCTGCAGAAAATGAAGGCGATAATATTGTTTACCTAAGGCCCGAAACCGCCCAGGGGATTTTTGTAAACTTTTTAAATGTGCAAAAAACCGGCAGAATGAAAATACCTTTTGGTATTGCACAAACCGGTAAAGCATTCCGCAACGAAATTGTAGCCCGCCAGTTTATTTTCAGGATGAGAGAATTTGAACAAATGGAAATGCAGTTTTTTGTTAAACCCGGCACACAAATGGAATGGTACAATTTCTGGAAAGAGGAAAGAAAAAAATGGCATGAAAGCATTGGCATTCCTGCAGAAAAACTGCGGTTTCACGACCATATAAAACTGGCGCACTATGCAGATATGGCACTCGATATTGAATTTGAATTTCCGTTTGGATGGAAAGAACTGGAAGGCATTCACAGCCGTACCGATTATGACCTTACACAACACGCAACCTTCAGCAAAAAAAAGATTCAATATTTTGATAATGACTTAAACGAAGAAGGAAAGCCTTTT